>JBAVWM010000001.1:0-5626 GCA_049697815.1 Methanoregula sp.
CAATGATGCTGGTACGCTTGACCGGGGTAACCAGATATCCTTCGTGGATCCCGTTCTCACGGTCCTTGATGAGCGCAATTCCGCCTCCGAACATGGTCGACGTGAAAATTGCCATCATGATAACCCCTACGCCAAAGAACTGGATATATTTGATATCCCCGTAGATTTTGTTGATCAAAACCGTGTTGTGCACCATAAGTTTGGCGAGAACACCATTTAATCCGGCTTGGACGAGCGACGGGGTGATCGAATTCGAGCTGTCCACGTAGAGACGGATAGCATGGTCATTGGATACCTCTGAGGGAAATACGATTACCGCTGTCACCAGTCCTTTGGCAAGATCATGTTTGGCCACGCTCTCATCAGAATATACGGTAACATCGAGGAGTTTTGGATCATCTTTTTGTGAGATATGGTTGAGTTCATACACCGCACTCGTATAGAGTGGCGTGGCGTTATAGGGAGGCCCTTCCTGTACGACCGCAACCGGTATATGGCTGATAGTCCCGCCCATTGCGTTCCCGAAAATCACGAGATACATAATGGGCATCATGAGTGTCATAATAACCACAAACGGGTTGCTCAAGAATTTCTTGAAATCCCTGCTGAAAATCGCAACGGCTCCGCGTATCATAACGGCCTCCCCCTTGTTTCTGGTTTTGCTCCTTCGTTGTTACCTGCATCCAGTTTGTTCCCGGTCAGATAGATGAAGACATCTTCCAGCGAGGGTGAATGTATTGAGATGGAATTCATTGGAATGGAATAACCATCAAAGACATTGATAATGGCAGGCAGGACCTTGCTCCCGTTCTTTGCGGAGATGGTTAGGGTATTATTCTTGAATTCAGCCGAATTGACAAGATGGTTGCCCCTGATTCCCGGGAGTACGCGGTCATCCATCGTGTCAAGGCCAATCTCGATCAAGTCTCCTGCCGGGAGTAACATTTTAAGGTTTTCAAGAGTATCGAGAGCTATAAGACGCCCTTTATCGATAAATGCGATCCGGTTGCAGAGTTTTTCGGCCTCATCCATGTAGTGCGTCGTGAGGATGATAGTTGTTTTCTCCTTATTCAGAACAGCAATCTGCTGCCAGACTTCGCGACGGGCCTCCGGGTCAAGGCCGATTGTTGGCTCATCAAGAAACAGGATAAGCGGGCGGTGGATGAAGGCGCGGACAATCTCCAGTTTCCTCCGCATTCCTCCAGACAATGTCCCGACTCTCATGTAGGCACGATCGGTCAGGTCTGTCATCTCGAGGAGTTCCCAAATCCTTTTATCGAGAATTTCATCGGGAACATTTACCAGTTTGCCGTAAAAATCGAGATTATCATAAGCAGTAAGTTCCACGTCGAGCGTACTGTTCTGGGGACAGACGCCGATAATGGTGCGGACTTTTTCGGGATCTTTGGAAATTTCGTAAGTATCGAGACATGCAGTGCCGGATGTTGGCGTGAGCAGGGTTGTCAGGATCCGTATCAGGGTGCTTTTTCCTGCTCCGTTGGGTCCCAGCAGACCAAAGATCTCGCCTCTCCTGACCGTGAAGGTGACATCATTGACCGCAGTCACTGTTTTGCTCCTGCTCGTGAATGTTTTCACTACATGCTCGATCCGGATGATACTTCCGTCTAACGGATCGCAAGGGGAATTGATCAATTCTTCCTGAATGGTTTGATCGGACGTCATTTCTTCGCTCTGTATCTGGTTGTTCCGGATCGGTTATTCCTTTGAAGCAGTCCCACAGGGTCACCTTAGCTGATCTTAGCGATGATTTTCCTGAGTTTTTCAAGCGACTGGCAGAGGTCTTCAAGATCCTGGCTGTCCAGTTCGGAAAGCATATCTTTTATAGTCTCCCTATACCGGGACGCCGCCTGTTTGAGGTGCCTTTTTCCCTCAGCGGTAATGGCAATATTGATGACCCTGCGGTCGCCGGTGTCGGGGATACGCTGGACATACCCGTCCTGGATCAGCTGGTCAACGAGAATTGTCATGTAGGGTTTCGATATGTACTGCCGCTTCCCCAGTTCAGACATAGAAAGGGGCGTACCTCCCCGCTTCAGGACACCGAGGGTACGGTACTGCGCTGCCTGCATACCAGTCAATCCCTGACCCCCCGGCCCGAAAATTTTTTTGTGATAGAAGGGCAGGAGAGCGATAAGGTTCTCTGCAACCCTCTCCTTGATGATATCTGTCATTATCCTCCTATACGGTTTTAAGGATTAATAGTTTTACTTTTGAACTATTCATTTCCTGAACCATGCAGGACATGCAAGGGAAATATTGTGCAGGGACTCAGGTGTTTTAAAAACCATTTTCCTGTATCCGGTCTCCTGACGAACGGCCATCGAAAGGATTTATCATCTCCATAGTTGTTCATTATTGCAGACACGAGAAAATACGTCCTGAAAGGAGAGATACACCCATGATTACGCTCCGGTTTTACCGGATTTATGATATCGGCAGGGAAATAGACCTGGACTGGCTGGAAAAGGCGCTCGCACAAAATTATTTTACGGCAAGGACCAGTTTCGTGCGGGTCAAACCCAAATCGATCATGCTTGAAGATCCCCCGCTCATGATCCAGATGAACCCAATACGGGTGGAGCGGGACGGCAGGCCGTTTGAATTCTCCGTTGTTGCACGGGTCTACGATATCGGGGTTATCAGTTTCTGTTTTATTTACGAGAACCTGAATGCTGAAATTACGGAACTGGAGGAGGTTACATTCCTGTTCGCCGGGCAGGAAGGTCTTTCAGATTACTATGTTCAGTACCTCAAGACGCTCGGCGAGATCATCCGCCCTCATATCAGGGGGTTTGCCATAAACCCGGATTTCTATGAGGATTATTCGATCTATGTAACGGACCACCGGGACGATTCTATTGACCCGGTCGCTCTTCTGATCGGGGAAAAAACCAATCTCTCCCCGCAGATTCGCGAGGATATCCTCAAAAATTCCCTCAGTTACACGACCGATGACCTTGCCATTCTCTCGTGGGATTCCGCCCTTCTGTGCAATCCGGACAATCCGACCGATCTCATCGACCTCATCGAATTCGCCAATGTGCAGGTGCTGGAGCTTCGGTACTATGATCGCGAACTGACCCGCGAAATGGAGAAGATGTACGACGACATCGAGCATGCAGACCGCCTGTCCCAGTTTCGCCGTGGCCGCCAGTACCACGCGATCATGGCAAAACTTATGGAGACTTCCGCGGAGATCTCTGAGATCATCGAAAAGGTTGACAACCTGATCAAGGTCACGGAGGATGTCTATTATGCCCGTGTCTATGCCACGGCCCTCAAAGTACTCCGGAGCAGACAGTGGAGCGAGAGTGTCAGCCGTAAGATAGAGGTGATCCAGGAGAACTACTCGATGCTCTCGGACGAAGTGCGTATCCAGCATTCCAATTTTCTCAAATGGGTCGTTATTATCCTGATCGCGCTTGAATTCGTACTCGCGATCTGGCAGACCCTGCGTTAAGGAGGCACCTGTCCTGGAATTTGAATGTATCACAATGGGTTTTTAAAAATGAGGACCTGTTCCGTGATGGCCGGCTGATCCAGGAAGCGATGATGGGTGCGATGCGGATTTCGCGTCCCAGACATCCTGATCTTATTGAAATTTAACATCTCCTCACTTTTCTGCTGTTCATTCCTTGCGGAACCGACAGATGTCCGGCAACCATATTTGTGAGCAAGCGTATATCCTGAAGAACTACAACACCCTCTGCCACTTTCAGGATTTTCCTTGGTTTTTCAGAGGAATGCAACTATCAATCCAAAATAATAAGGAGCAGAAAAAAAGGTTCAGAGATACCGGTTCTTCCGCAGCCAGTCCGCCTGGGGGGGGAGGTACCGGTAGATAATATCGCACTTATCATCCTGAAAGCTCCAGGGAGTAACGATCAGAACATCCCCTTCCCGGATCCAGACACGCTTTTTGATCTTGCCCTTGATCCTTCCCATACGGGTAACGCCGTCGTAACACCGCACCCGGATATGATTTGCCCCCATCATGAGATCTGCAAAAGCGAACTGCTCATTTGCCCATTTTTTGGGTAACCGTACTCGTACAACCGGAGAACCGTCTTCGTTTACTGCATTTGGGTCAAAATCATCTTTATTATTGTTATTATTTCTAATTCACACAACTCCGTTTGATATACATCAATGGCGTGTGATAACAAGAAAGTTTGTATTATCCTGAGAATCTCCCTTTCCGCAAAGTGTTGCATCCTGCCATCCGGAAGACCGGCCGGGATGATACCGGGATGGCGGGCGTCCGATCACTTTCTCCCTGCACACGAACCTGATTAATATCTTCCCGCTCATCATTCACCTCAGGTCATGATCAGTAAAGGCACATATCTCAGACAGCTGACTGCGTCTACGGTTCAGATGAGATCTGCTCCCGTGGACAAAGAGATTGCGGGCAGTTCGCCACCATCTGTTTTTATCGGGAGCTGGAATTACCCGGATGTGTATGCCGGCCCGATGATTACTGCTGCACACGGTAACACCTCCATCATGGACACACCAGAATCATGGATCCCGGAGAACAAAACCCAGGAGGAGATAATCGGGTACCGGCTCAATCTTATACGGGGAAAACAACGAGTGAATGCTGCCGAACTCGATACCCGCTTTATCGGAAAGCTTCAGGAGATCTCCCTTTCTGATACTTCTGTTGAGAGCGACGTGGCATTCTCCAGTACACCCACCGGTACCAGTTTTTCTGAAGAACATACCCCTTTTGGTCCCAGCGCACCTCTCGAGCGGTTTGAGATCGAGACCGAACGGTGGGACCGGGATCTTGAAAAAGTATTTTATGATACTGATATGAAAGCAGCTGATGCGGTCACAGACCTGCACAGCAAGGGTCTCTTGTTTTCAAGCATTCAGAAGGCATTCTCAGTCGGGACAATGGGTTGCGGCAGGCGCCGTCACCTTGTACCTACCCGGTGGGCCATTACAGCCTGTGATACCACGATCGGGAACCACCTCCTTTCAGAAGTGAGAAAATGCCCGGTAATCGATACCTGGCGGGTGCATGAATTTTCCAGCCTGTACAACAATTATGCAGTCATCCTGATGCCAACGGACTGGCAGTACGAATGGTCGGAAGCCTTCCTGCATGTCCTCGGAAATGAGGAACTTGTTTTTTCAGACCAGGAAGGAGGAAAGAAAAAGACGGCCTATTCTCCGCTCGGGGGATGTTACTATTCCTGCAGGATGGCAGTCCTTGAAGCACTTGCCCGCGAACAGAAACAGGCCGGTGCAATCATACTCCGGGAAGCACTCCACGGCTATGTCCCGATGGGAGTCTTCAATGTTCGGGAGAACGTAAGGAATGCCATGAACCAGTCCCCTGTGGAATTTGAGGATATCAGGACTGCCCTGACTCACCTATCCCAAAAATTTGCCCTCCCGATGACCCGGTTTATAGAGAAAGGGGAGCTGCTCCGGAACTCGATCCGGATGCGCCAATGCACTCTCCGGGATTTTTCTTAGTATTCACCTTTTTTTTAGAGCGGCCCGGTATTTTGAATTATTGCAATAGCCCGCCTCATGAGTAAAAACAGAAACCGCGGGTCCTCCTGTATCCATCCGGTAGATACAGGTATTC
>JBAVWM010000002.1:0-2511 GCA_049697815.1 Methanoregula sp.
GCCCTGCCCCCGGTGGGGACGGGGGCGCATGTGATGACTCTTGCATTGCCTGCTCTGAAAAATTCTCCATTTCTGTGTACAGGTGATACGGCATCATCGCAATTGTGGCGCCCAAGCGGCGGGGCGAAGCCCCTGGAGCGTCAAGTAACATGATTTCTCCAGAGCAAAAATAAAAAATCAACGTGCGATTGAAAATTGAAACCGGATTCTTCCCAAAAGAAAAGCAAAAAGGGGGGCGACCCTCCCACGATAATCCGGAGCGGGGGGTACTCCCCCTGCCGGAAAGGATACACATTTTATCCCGTTTATCCCTCCTGAGAATTTTTACTGCGATGGAAAAATGAAATACCCGGAACCTCCTGCACCTGAGAATTTTTATGAAAAAGAATTACCGGCGCCGGATCACCGAGAAACCGATACCGAGAACTGCTGCCACGATAACGACAGCAGGATCAACCGGCGATTTTGATGAGGTGGTTGGCCAGCTCGTGGGGATACTCATCGTTGACTTTCTGATGGTCGTGACGGTTGTCACCGGTGCAGCAGGGATGTCCTCAGCAGGGGGCGTGCGGGAAACCGGTGTGAGTATTGCAGAGAAAACAACCCTTTCACCATCCCTCACGGTGACAGTACCGTTATACTCTTCGTACCCTTTCTTCCGGAGGAGGACATCCCGGGTCCCTGTCTTCTCGGAGAAATACGTGGAATCGCTGGTGCCGATCTCGATACGGTCCACCCAGATCGTTGCGCCGGGGGGGTCGGTCTCGAAAAAGATGCTGCCGCCGGTCCTTTCAAGAGCTGTTATGGTGGCAGTTGTTGTGTTTGTTGCAGGAACGGTTGTAGTCGTTGTTGCCGTGGAAGCGGCAGACGTAATCCCCGTCTGGACCAGCAGGAGCAGAATGGCCAGACAGACTAAGAACGGGAACCGTTTCATGCCCGTCCTTCCTGCGTGATGATCCGAATACATGAACATGGTGCCGGAATCTGATTTGTTGACCCGGGAGAAGCGGCTGTTTTCCCGGTGTCTCTCTGCTGCAACGCGCTCAATCTTTTAAACTGATGGTTGCCGGGGGTATTAAAATTCATAGGATGATGATGGTTTTCACCATAACCCTCCACCCCGGTATCCTGGCATCTGATGTTTTTTTTATGCCGGTCCGGCTGTATATGTACCCCGAACCCTGCGCGTAATCCGGGGTTATCCCGTGAATGCCCGTTCAAGTAAAAAGACGTATTTAGGAAAAGACCAGAAAAATGATCATGGCGGAAAAACCAAAGTGTGAACGCTGTGGGAAGGATGCTATCGGGTTCCAGTCAATGGAGGGCGGTTTTGAATATGTCTGCCTCGACCATGCCGACAGCCTCCTTCTCGCCCTCAAACCCGGTGAAAAAAAATCTTACGGTGTTTGTTATCTCGAACGATATGAATAAACGATACCTGGCCATTGCCATGAGTACTGACGGGTGACATTCCCCCGCGGCCGGAATTACGGGTACTTGCCGGAATCGTTCTGTGCTCCTGATGATGACCCTCCTGCAGGAGAGTTGCATCATTCCCTGCAATGAACTGCCGGTCTTTTTTCCCGAACCCTGCGTCTCCTCCTGAGTTCCCGGCCCGCGACCACGGGAATGAAAATCCTGTATCCATCCAGCCTATTATTTGTGCTGAACCATTCCCGTCAAGGAAGGTTGCCAGGGGTCAAGAAGCCGGGGACCGGTGCCGGGGTTGCGCCCCGCTCACACCGGCACGGGGTGGAGCGGGCTCCGGACCGGGGGATGGGGGATTTCCACGACCGTGATACGATCGGATCTTTTCACCCACCCAGCCGGAACGAACCGGGGGGGAAGTGGTAGAAATACTCCTCATACATCGGGGAAACATCGGTGTCCTCCGGAGGCGAATAGGGTTTTGGTGTGTACCCGAGAATCGTACGGATATCCTGCCGGACAAAAAAGGATCGGCGGGAAACGATTGCACGCTGTTCCTTTACCCGCACGGGAAGGCGGTGGATATGATGATGGCAGAGATGACAGACCACGAGGATACGGGCCGAGGGATCCCGCACCATCTCCCGGAACAGGCGCCGTGAGATCCGGTGGATCTCGAGGAACTGGAACGCGAAGTATTCAGAGCAGAGTTCGCAGCTCCCCTCTACGGCAAGTTTGAGCTTTTTTTCCTGCACCGGGGTCAGTCCCGGGTATTCGGGCACCTGCATGACACATCACTCTCCGGGGGTCCATCCACGAAAGGTGTATTGTCGCAGGGAACAATAGAATTTTTTGCTCTTGGAGAACCGGGCATGAGCAAAGTGCTCGCACCCAAACCATGAAAATGGTAAAAATAATGTAATTGTATGAGGGCTCCCCGCCTCAGGGCCTCTGTACGGCACGGGGGGGCGGTGCGATTTTTTTCAAATGAGATTATGGTTACGGATCCGCCGCTGGGGCGGCGGCGTTCATCACAAATAATTGAGATGGTATGAACAATCCATTGATCAACCTGTTTAATTC
>JBAVWM010000003.1:0-1958 GCA_049697815.1 Methanoregula sp.
GCGGCAGTCTTACCGGTACCGGTCTGTGCCTGGGCAGTAACATCGCGCCCGGCCTGGATGAGAGGAATGGCGAGTGCCTGGATTGGTGAGGGCTCTTCAAAGCCCATATCTTCTATTGCTTTCCCGACATCCTTTGAAAGGTTAAAGTCGGAAAACTGTATACGAGAATTCATATCGCAACACTATTTGGTGTACGAGCTCATAAGATGGCGCACCGGGACCAGCCCGTGAATGCAGGTGCCCGGTACCCCCTTTTTTTTATACCAGAATACTGACATCAACTATACAGGTGTATCGTGAAAGTCGTGGCATTCAACGGCAGTGCACGCAAGGATGGCAATACTGCAATCCTTGTCAATGCGGTATTTAAGGAACTGAAAAAAGAGGGTATCAAAACTGAGCTCGTCCAGTTGGCAGGAAAAAAGATCCGGGGCTGTACTGCCTGTGGGAAATGTTTTACCAATCAGGACAAGCGGTGCGCGGTGAAAAGCGATATCCTCAATGACTGTATCGAAAAGATGCTGGACGCTGACGGCATCATCCTTGCATCGCCCACGTATTTCTCAGACGTGTCCGCCGAGATGAAAGCCCTGATCGACCGGGCAGGATTCGTGGCAAAGGCAAACCAGGACATGTTCCGGCGCAAGGTCGGGGCATCGGTGGTTGCTGTCCGCCGTGCCGGGGCCATCCATGCATTTGACACGATGAACCACTTCTTCTTTATCAGCCAGATGATTGTCCCCGGCTCCTCCTACTGGAATATCGGATTAGGTCTTGCACCGGGAGATGTGAAGACCGATGATGAAGGGATCATGACCATGCAGACGCTTGGCGCCAATATGGCGTGGCTGATGAAGAAGATCAACGAATAATCTTTTTTTTTATACATCTATCGTCAGGTCATCGGTTGTGACGATAAGCCCGGGACTGAGATGTTCAAACTCATCCTGTACCGCTTTGCGATCCTCAATGGTTTTGTACACCTCTGCGCCGAAGTGCAGCAGGGCAAGGCGCTTTGCACCGGCTTTTTTTGCGATCCCGATTGCATCCTGCGGATTGAGATGAGGCCAGTCCGGGCTGATGTCCCCGGGCTTTAACCCGCATTCGGTGATGAGGAGATCCGCATTGCGGGCAAGTTTGACTGCGTTGTCGCAGACGCCGGTGTCCGTGCAGAACGCAATGATCTTATCGTCTAGATCCATCCGGAACCCGAAACAGGGTGCGGGATGGACGAGGGGAAGACAATCCACGATAAAAGGCAGGGTTGTCTGGATTCCCTCATCAAGTCCGATAATATCCGAGGGATAGGGAAGACCGGAAAATGGTACGGTGAAAGGTTCACGGACAAATGCGTTAAGGTCTGATATAGTTTCCCGCTGGGTGCAGATGTGCAGTCCTTGTCGTAATCTGAACTTGACCAGTGTGTGGAGCCCGGCAATATGATCGATATGGAGGTGACTGATGAACAGGTACACGGGTTTTTTCTGGGTGATATAACGGTCCGCTTTGGCAATGCCATTACCTGCATCAAAGATAATATCATACTTTTCGGACTGCACAAGGACAGAACACGTGTTACCCGTAACTGTATCGTACCAGCCGTTGGTCCCGAGGAATGTCACCTTCATGGAATGGATATTTGTATTCTTTATCAAAAAAGGAGCCGGTACTGAGACCCGGTGTTTTATCTGAATGGTCTTGTTATGTTCGATAACCAGAACCTGTTATTATTTCTCGACCTCATAGCTGAAAAAAATTGACCAAACTTTGAATGAAATTAAAATCGAAATCCGATTGATCCGATCAGGTTTTGATGCAGGATTGTGATCGCGCTGAAAAAATATGCTCTGTAGAAATCATTTTCGGGAGACGGGACGGTCATTACCGTGTTTTACGACCCTGAAGATAGATACCGATACCTTTCCAGAACACAAAAATGAAATTGGAGCCGGTTGAAC
>JBAVWM010000004.1:0-11175 GCA_049697815.1 Methanoregula sp.
CCAGGGGAAAACCGGAGACATACTATCAGGCAGGATTTACTTTTCCTGTGCCAGAGAGACCACACGAATTTCAGCGTCTATGATTTTATTGAGCAGTTTTTTCCGTTGATTCTTTTCACGGCTGTCGAATATAAAGAACTCGTAGGTATCCCATACGGTAGCCCAGTTTATAATGACTACAAATGCCCAAATGAAGGTTCCTGCAATTGTGGTATTCCAGTTCGGGTGCTGGTAACCATACCCCAGATAGAATAGTGCAATCAGGAAGTTTATTCCGGTAAAGACAAGGGCAGTTCTTCGTTCCCGGATAAAAATTGCCGTTTCGCGTTCATGCCCGGTGAGTACAAAGCGGAAATGATGACGAATTGCATTCGGGATTTCTGTTGCAGTAATCGGACCTGATATGTCCGGGACCTGTATCTCCAGGGTAACGGGCTTACTCAACGTGTGAGCAAACACATTATTAAGAATTGCATCTTCCGCATCCTGGGTGAGTTCCCTTTCCGGGAGCGGCGAAGCATCATCAGGATTCAATAGCTGATCTTTGGTTTTAAACCTCAGGTTCACGAGGGTCCGCCCGTTTTCCTCATGGCATGTTGCATTGATGACCTTCATGTTGTATCTCCACACGGTTCCTTATCGCATTATAGCATACATGCCAGTATTTGTTTTTTCTCCCATAGTACGCAATTGCGCAAACCGGATAAAATTGAATAACAACGGTAAAATAAGGCGTTCATATCCACGTTCCGGTGGCGTTTCTCTGCGCTGATGGAGGAACATTGCAGCGGCTTTACACAAGGGAAAATGGCCGGTTTTATTCCGGTTGCCCGGATGCGCCCGGACTGAAAACAGGTGTCGCGTGTTCCGGATTTTTTCAGATTTTGTGACAAAATTTGCATCAGGGCTTTCAGAATCCGGGATCCGGTTATAGCTGTCGAACATATATTCCGAAAGATTAGCCCTGGTATCGGCGTCTCCGGAGGTACCGTAGAACGTGAATACCCCGCGATGGTTTTTTCCGGTCACGACATATATGGTTCCGGTACCGTCAGTGAATCCGGTAGCATTAATCCCAGGGAGATCCGTCCCGTTCTCCCGGAGAGGAAACCCCGGCCAAGGGGGCCTGGGAGAGGCCGGCACCGGAGAGGACCGGAGAATAATCAGACAGGAAATTCATGTAAAAAAGGGAAAAATCAGAGGAGTTTTTAACCCGTGGGAAACTCTAGAGAAGTTTCGAGCCGGCCGTCTGCCCGGGCGTGCACTCGAAGACTTCCGTGATCGTTACGATCACGAGCGAACGGGCAGGAAGTGCGGGGTACTTGATATTGACCTTCGCTTTCATGGCATCGTATTCCTTTCCGCTGTTCCTGATCGTTGCAACGCCCTTGCACTGGAAGCATCCCTTGATCTCCGGCCCCCAGAGATAAAACGCGATCTTCGGGTTCGTGCGGATGTTGGAGAGCGTCTTGTTCATGAAATTATCCACGAACCAGACAGTTTCGTCATCAACAAGTTCGGCAATTCCCAGCGGGATAACGTTTGGTGTACCGTCTCTGGATGCCGTTGCAACCGGGAAGACCTTCATCTTCGAGAACGCCTCTTTCATGTCAGCAGTTAATTTCACCATGGTCTGTTCACCCATGTGACCAATGGAATTTGGGGATAATATACTTTGGCGTCGCCAATGTGGTACAGGGCTTTTCAAACCTGTTACCGACATACCTGAAGGATCATTGAATCTTTGGACAAAAATGTACTAAGATACAGGTATACAATTATTGAAAAACGCCCGTACCCGCATTCGCGCTGCGGCAGATGGGCCGGATCGGTGCGCCGGGCATCCCGCCCTGCAGGATTGCACGGGTTCCTACGGATATTCCCTGCCACGCCTCCCGATCCGTAACATCATTACGCAGTGCGGGTATTCTGTCCGGTATCGCTCGCAGGCCTCTTTCCTGCAGGGAAACGGGGGAAGGCAAACCAGCTGATCCCCGGTGTCTTTCGCAAAAACACTACAGGCTGATCTCATGCGGGTATCGCGTATCGTCCATGAATACAAGTCGTAAAGCAAGGGGATTAAGACCGTGCGGGCAGCGGGTGAAAGTGCTGCGGAGAAAGACCGCTGCATGAACGTTTACACCCGTCCCCACTTTCTGTTTTTTCCCGTCGTGATACGTGCAGCCTGTATAAGATGCAGGCGCTCGTGCATTTCCCTTATACAAAGATTTATCGTGATTTGATACTCTTTTTCCGATAGAGCCGGATCGGATTTTTCACATGGATCCGGGAAAGGGAACGATACTGATGGACCATGGTATGCATCCTGCAACAGCCAGTGACGCTGAATCAGATCATAACAAATCGATCCGGCCGATGCAGCACGGGAGCGATTCCGGTCCGCACCAGAGGGGAGCCGGATCGCACACTCATGATCTGGAAGATTTCAGGAAACGATTCATTGTTTCAACGATCCTTACGATCCCCATCCTCCTTCTCTCGCCGGTCATCCAGTCGTTTCTGGGGTTCCGTTTTGATTTTTCGGGTTCCATATACATTTCCCTCGTCCTTGCCTCCATTGTCTATTTTTATGGCGGATATCCGTTCCTGAAAGGGATTTTCCGGGAGCTGCAGGCCCGCACCCCGGGTATGATGACCCTCATTGCGGTAGCGATAAGCGTGGCGTATTTTTACAGCGCTGCCGTTGTGTTTGGTCTGAACGGTGAGGGATTTTTCTGGGAACTGGCCACGCTTATCGATATCATGCTCCTCGGCCACTGGATCGAGATGAAGTCGGTCCTCGGTGCCTCCCGGGCGCTTGAGGAACTGGTCAGGATCATGCCCCGGGACGCTCACTTGCAGAAAGATCATGGCATAATCACCGTAAAGGTCGAGGATCTGCGGCCCGGTGACCGCGTCCTTGTCAAACCCGGGGAGAAGGTCCCCGTTGACGGAATGATTGTCGAAGGTACGAGCAGCATGAACGAGTCGCTCCTCACCGGGGAATCAAAACCGGTCTCAAAGCATCCCGGTGACAAGGTGATTGGCGGGGCAATCAACGGGGAGGGGTCGGTTGTTGCTGAAGTGAATAAGACCGGGAAGGAGATGTACCTGAACCAGGTTGTCACCCTCGTCAGGCAGGCACAGGAGAGCAAATCCCGGGCACAGGATCTTGCCAGCCGGGCTGCCCTCTGGCTTGTCATTATTGCACTTGGTGTGGGTGCCATCACATTTGCCGGGTGGCTCCTGCTCGGACAGGAACTTGGGTTTGCAATCGAGCGGGCTGCAACCGTCATGGTAATCGCGTGCCCTCACGCACTCGGGCTTGCCGTACCCCTCGTTGTTGCGGTATCGACTGCACTCGCTGCACAGTCCGGTCTGCTCATCCGGGAACGGCAGGCATTCGAACGGGCAAAAGACCTCCAGGCAATTGTCTTTGATAAGACCGGTACCCTGACAGAGGGGACATTCGGGGTAACGGACATCGTTCCGCTCGGGCAACTCAGCGAGCCTGAGGTATTGCAGATGGCCGCAACACTGGAAACCGGCTCCGGACATCCGATCGCCCGGGGCATCGTGAAGAGCGCAGCGGACCGGCAAATCAACCTCGTTTTGGCAGAACAATTCCATGCAATTCCCGGCAAAGGCGTGGCAGCGGTTATTGCAGGCCGGAACCTGAAGATAGTCAGTCCGGGATATCTGAAAGAAAACCATATCGATGTTGCCGATCAGCGCATCGAAACCATGAGCCGGCAAGGTAAAACCGTTGTCTTCCTGCTCGATGAGGAACGGCCGGTGGGAGTCCTTGCCCTTGCTGACATCATCCGAAAAGAATCAAAAGAAGCGATCTCCCGGCTGAAGTCGATGGGCATCCGGTGTCTGATGCTCACCGGGGATAACCGGTTCGTGGCGCAGTGGGTGGCTGAAGAGACAGGCCTTGACGAGTATTTCGCCGAAGTACTCCCGCACGAGAAGTCGGATAAGATAAAAGAGGTCCAGAAACGTTACACCGTAGCGATGGTTGGCGACGGGATTAATGATGCCCCGGCACTCGTTCAGGCAGATGTCGGGATTGCGATTGGCGCCGGAACCGATGTCGCGGTGGAGAGCGCCGACATCGTGCTGGTGAGGAGTGATCCCCGTGATGTTGCCGATATTATCGGGCTTTCGAAAAGAACGTATGCGAAGATGGCCCAGAACCTTGTCTGGGCGACCGGGTACAATGCCTTTGCGATCCCGCTTGCTGCAGGTGTGCTCATAGGATATGGGATCCTTCTCACCCCCGCAATGGGTGCGGTTCTCATGAGCGCAAGCACCGTGATTGTCTCAATCAATGCAAAACTCCTTACGCTCAAGTGATCCCATAAAGCCACGTCCACGGGGCCGGGTGTGCGAAAAAGAAGTATTATTTTTTCAGATCTTCACTCATTGTTCTGAACTGCTCGCTCGTGATCTCCCCTTTTGCATAACGCATTTTAAGAATATCCATGGCACCCGCACCTTCCGGCACGGCTTTCTGCACCGTGCTTTCCCGTATAACGATATACAGGATCAGGAAGATGATGCCCAGCATCGGTATGAGAATAAGTATCCCCCAGAGCAGGCCGTTCATTCCTCTTTTATTCGCGTCCAGGTAAACCAGGTATGCAATAATCAGGAATAGCACAAGGCAGATCAGCATCATGCCCCAGCCGAAGAAGGGAAATCCACAGCCGTAACCCCCACCCCACATACCATCCATCATGTATGCCATGCTGAGACGATGCCTCCGGGATGAGATAAACATTGACATCGTACCAAAAAAAACAATGGACACAATTCTCACGCGTGCGTATGCTCCGCGCGATCATCCGCCATTCCCTAAGGTTGCTGGCGTGCCTGAAAAATGCACACCGGAGCCGGACGCTTTTTTTTAAAATCCAACACCGTTGACGGGTAACAAAAAAAATGTTCGGGATATCCACCCCGGAAGTCAGCGGTCACTATAGGGAAATACCGGACAACATCACTCTTCCCGGCTCCCGTCAGCCCACACTTTAAGAATATCAAAATCACGCATCATCGTCGCCCTGCTCAGAGCCTGTGCCCGGCTCAGCATCCTCTCCTGGATAAAATCATATTCGCAGAGAATCCGGGAACCACGGAGCAATGTTGCCCGGATCGGGTGGTGGCGGTACACGACACGTTCCTGTCCCCGGAAATACCATTTTATTCTCTGGAAGGTGAGCCAGTCGAGTTTCATGGCGAGCGTTGCGTGGAACCTGAATGTGTCGGCAGAATCCAGGTCATAGGTCCGTAATGAGCAGTACGGGGAGATTTTCCGGGACAACTGGTACCGGAACTGTTTCAGGGTCTCATCCGGTGTAATAGTCACAAAAACAACCCTCGTTGCGTCAAAAACCCCGTAACCCCCGACCTCATATTTCGGGATCTGCTTCTGGTTCGTGCATATACGTGTGAAATCTTCGACAAGTTTTTCTTTATTGTCGGTAGAAAAAGGCCCGGCCAGCGTGATATGCGGGATCACCAGGTTGTTCCCGAGATTGAATTTCTCCGCTAACTGACTGCTTAACGTGCGGATCTGGCGCTTCACGGAACCCATCAGCCGGATATCTATCAGATAGTGAGTCATTTCTCACACCCTTGCGCAAATGCCAGGCAGGCAACCTCAGGGTACTAATGCGGGCAATCTCTTAAAAGTAAATGCAATATTCTTTCTTACCCGGGGATGAATCCGGATTGCAGCGAGAACCAGCGCGATTCGTTCTGCTCCGGTCGGATCGATAAAACATAACCGTTTCATTAAGAACCCGGATTAAGGCAATGCATCTCGTGTTCTGGTGCGCTTTCTCAAGGGGGGGAAGGGAGGTACTCTATTATTTGTTTTTCTCGAAGTATCGTACATTCCTTAAAAAGATTTTCGGCCCCGGACTTTTAACCCACCAGGTACTGGCGGGGAAGTGAGGCAGGGAACGATCGATCGCCGGTGAGCGGCGTACTTGATAGTCATTGAAGGAAATAGGGTTTATCAATCAATATCCGGAGACTGCAAAACCCCATGAAAAACATTATTCTCATCGGCATGCCCGGCGCAGGCAAGAGTACGGTGGGGGTTATCCTTGCAAAAACTTTAGGAATGCATTTTATCGATACCGATATCGTGATACAGCAACATGCCGGAAGGCTCCTGCAGGCAATGATTGACGAGGAGGGGCCTGATGCGTTCCTGGAGATCGAGGAAAAAACAATACTGTCTCACCATTTTCTCAATTCCGTTCTTGCCACGGGGGGCAGCGTTGTTTTCAGTGAGCGGGCAATGGCACATCTGAAATCAGACGGCATTGTCATGTACCTCTCTGTTTCCTTCGAGGAAATGGCCCGGAGACTTGATAACATTACGACACGGGGCATTGTCCTGGTTGCGGGCCAGAGTCTTCGTGACATGTACACCCAGAGGATCCCGTTGTACGAAAAGTATGCCGATATAACGATCGATTGTTCAGATGATGATTTTGAGACTGTTGTCGGAAAAATCATGCACAAACTCTAAAAACCAGCTGGTTCATCAGAAGAACAGAAAAATCCATCAGAATTCTTCGAATTACACCAGACCTTCAGGTTCTGTGCATATCCGGTTATTGTAACGGGGGGCAAATTGTTTAACCGGATAATAAGGGATGTGCACTGCCCGCCTCTACCGCTCTGGCCCCCCGTTCCCCCGCCGCCGCACCGTTCCGGTCGGAGAAATGTAACCATCATAATCAAGGGTAGCTCCGGCCGGGAGCCGATAAAATTGACACCCGGATCGACAAACAGAGATCGCCCTGTTCAAGAGAAGCAGAGTGTTTGTGCACGAAAAAAAACAACACGATCCCGGGAGATATTTTCTCCCGATTTTATACGGGTTTTACAATTTTACGAAAACAGAGGAGTCATAGAGCCAATCCGGCAAATTCACAATATTCTAATACCCCTTCGTTTCCACTGGAGTTAACGACGGAAAACCGGCTGTTCGGGAATTCGCAGAACGGCACGGCAAACCGTCCCCGGTCGGATCCGGCCCCCGTCTTCACCGGCACCCGGGCCGCTCCCGGCAGGATCCGGAGCCATCTGGTACCCCGGCGGCAGGCACCAAGCGGTTTCCGGTGCTGCACCGGTGATCGGCGGGAAATGACAATGCACCGGCAGGTTCCCATCGGGTGAAATGCCGGACCAAAAACCTCAGAATAAAAAGAGAACGATAACCGGCTGACTGCTCCCACCTTTTAGTCGTCCTCCTCGGTCTCGTCCTGCATCTCCGGCCATATGTATTCATCACCGTCAGGATACGCCAGCTCCGGCTCTTCATCCACGGGCCTCAAATCATGGAGGGGGTCTTCCTCCGGCTCTTTTTGGTCTAACCGCTCATCATTGCTGCCCCGTGCTGCATGCCGGTCACGGATAGCACCACCGCGGTGTCCCCCAGGAACCCGTTTGCCTTTTCCCATCCGGTCTCACCTCCCTCACCCCGGTCGCTGAAAATAAAAGTCAATCCTCTTTTTTGGATAAAAAGATTTGCACGGGCCGGGCAGCAGTCCCGGCCTGGCGGCAAGGAACATGCGGTTTTGGCAGGGGTTCCGGGAGCATGGACCGGAGCGGGAGGTGCCGCCCGGAGAAGAAGACTATTGCCCGGGCCCGCTCCGGCACGCCGGGCTGCAATGAATAAACGGCACATCAGAAATCCGATATACGTGGCAGTGACCCCGTGCCAGAACGGGAAACCAGGCCGGCCAGCCCGGAAGAGATCCGGAGTGCGCTTTTCCCCTACTTCTTCCCTTTTGCACTGTCGTACCCGCACCGGTTACAGCGATAGCTCCCATCCGGCCGGATCCTGATACTGGAGGCCTGGCACTTCTCGCAGATCGGGCAGTCGTGCTTCACCCGGGCGGCCTGTGGTTGCTTGTCCATGGGAAATGATGGGAGATTTCCCTATAAAGATGTACCGGGAGCCGGTACCTGGCCGCCCAGGCTCACACGAACATTTTAGGCTCTCTGTACGCATTATTTAAGATACATATACGGGACAGGGGTATGCCATAACCGGAAAGGTGGTGGCAGATTAACCCTGTACTATCCCCGGTCGACACATTTTTAAAATAACTGACAGATAAAAAAGCATGAAATCGCGAAACGGTTTTGTGTATCCTGTTGTATGTCTGATGATCTGCTGTTTTTGTCTGTCGACCGGATGTACATCCTCAAATACCCCGGTAAAACCTGGCCTGTCCCCGGCACCCGTACCACCGACCATTATTGAATCCCCGGTGATATCCACCACCGTTTCAACTCCTACCCCATCAGTAGCTGCAACAAGTATACCCGCAACCACTACACCTGTGCTCAGTGTTTCGACCATTGCCACTCCGGTACCCCAGACGACAAAGCTGGTAGGACCGAGCGATCCGTTTGTGACCGATTTTTCACTCAAAAAATATAGTTACGGCATATCGGATTGCGTCATGAAACAGGTATTTCCGGAAATTGCACTGGATCCGGATTATGGAATACACTCAGAACATCCAAAATTAGTTGGATTGTCCAATGAAACCTGGACTGCGTTTTATGAAGATTACCAGACGGGCAAAAACGCCGGCCAGTCCCAGACATTCAGTGTCTCGAAATGTGAAAATGTCCCGATATCTGATAGTACTACCTGGGATTTTGCCAGGGTTTATGCCACACTTACTCCAAGAAATGCCAGACCTTCCGATTATGCAATCATCGTTTCAATAAATGCAAATGACAAGGAGGTTGCCCAGCTTATTACCACGGAGACATTAACGTTGGACCAGACGATAAGAATTTCGAGCTGGATCCCCATAAAAAGAACCGAAATAGGTTCTCTTGGCTCGCCCCAGATATATTTCAACAGATTAACGAATAATTAATCTTTTTTCTGCTCTGGAGAAACGCACATGAACCATCAGATTTCACTCCCGAACCATGAAAATGGTAAAAATAATGTAATTTTATGAGGGCTCCCCTCCTCAGGGCCTCCGTACGGCACGGTGGGGCAGTGCGATTTTTTTCAAATGCGCTTATGGTCACTGATCCGCCGCGGGGCGCTCCTTTGAGGTGCGGCGGCGTTCATCGCACATAATTGAGATGGTATGAACAATCCATTGATCACATCCGTTCAATTCAATTTTCATGGGAAATCATTCAGGAAACCCTGACGCTCCCGGGGGCTTTGCCCCCGTCGCCGGGGCATCCCCCTTGCGATGACAACGTATGAGCTGCAACCTGCTTCGGGTCATCGTAGTGCGCCCCCATCTCCCGATGGGGGACTGGTGGCGCAGGAAGGGCATCATAGAGCACGATAGAGCGCGAAAACACGGGGTTTCCGACTGAACGCAAAAAGACTGATCGGGTTTACTCGTATTTCATTCAAACTACTCCAGTCATGGGGCGTTTCTTTAAAAAAATTATGAATCCTCATTGACCATTAAAATTTCAAGGCAATTTGCGCGTCTTTTTTGTTTTTACTCCGGACCCGGAGCATTTCTTTATAAAAAAAGGGGATTATTTCCTTCTTGTCCCGGCAGCTGCCAGCAGGGCAGCACCGATCGCACCAAGGATGGTAGCAATTTCCACCGGGGTCTTCAGCGTAATCGCGACGGTGGCCTGCCGGGTAGAGGACGGGGTCGCCGTTATCGCCGCAGAGGTAACCGGCGCATTCACCGTTTCCTGCGATACCGCCTCCGGTACCGGTGTCGCAACTGCCGTTGTCGCTCCAGTGACAGTCGACACCGCTGTTGATGCCGAAACCGTACTTCCAATCTTGTGGATACAGTAGTATTGGATGTTCCCATTTGCATCCTGCCCGCATATGGACTTGCTGCACTTCTCATACCCTTCCGCACCCCATCGTATCGCTGCATTGTTCTCCGTTATGCACTCGCACGGTTCGGTACAGGCAGGGTATGCCCCGACCGACATCGCCTGCGTTTGAGCGACAATCCCCGTTGCGGCACTCACCGCGCCGCACATGACTGCAACCATCCCGAGGATTACCATGATCCTGATATACCGGTTCCACATCATTCCTCATCACCACTAATCGGCAATTCCGGGCAGGGTGCCCGGGTTATATCAGGTAGATACGGAGGACCCGGTGATATAGGTTTTGATTTATTTTAAAGAAAAAAGGGGATTATTTCCTTCGCATTCCCACAACAGCCAGCAGGGCAGTGCCAATCGCTGCAATGAGGGTTGCAATCCCTGCCGGGGATTTCTGCGTGACGCTGGCTTCCGCAGGAGCGGCGGGTATCACCGCACTCTGGACGGGCATTTGAGCCGGTGCCGTTGTTGCTACTGATGCCGTGCTTCCAACCTGATGGATGCAATGGTATTGCACCATCGCATCTGCACTCTGCCCGCATACGGTCTTGCTGCACATCTCATACCCGTTCACACCCCACCGTGCGATGGCTACGCTCTCGGACATGCACTCGCACGGTGCTGTACAGACAGGTGCTTCCGCTCCCGATGTCTCATGCGTTTCCGCACCGATCCCCACGGCGGCACTCACTGTGCTGCACATGACCGCAATCATCCCAAGGATTACCATGATCCTGATATACCGGTTCCACATCATTCCTCATCACCACGAGCCGGCAACTCCGGGCAGGGTGCCCGGGTTGCATGATGGAGAATCGGGAGAACATCTCATATATGTTTCGATGTCCTGGAGCATAGAAAAACGAGCCGGGGTATTTTTCAGGATTCCCCGTTTACGAGTCTCATCAGGTAACGAGAATAATTTTATCGATGGTATGCAAAGGCACCGGATATGTACCTTTGCAGAGCGAGATCGTCATGCTGACTTTTATCGTACCGGATATTTTTTCAATCGTGGAGTCCGTGAACTCGATTGTTGCATCCTTGAGGGCCATACTCCCTTCCACCTTGAACCGGATTTTCTGGTGCAGGAGATAGAACGGTCCCGCTTTGAGGATAAAGTCAAGGTACGGGTAGAAGGTTTTGATCCGGATCGCCGGGAAATTTTTCCCCGGCGTGATTTTCAGCATCCGCTGTTTACCAGCCGCATCCCGGCATGCATCCTGCTTGGCACTCTCCTCAAGCGAACAGCGGATAAGACCTTCCGTGATGTAATCGGGAAGGACCATGACGATT
>JBAVWM010000005.1:0-2872 GCA_049697815.1 Methanoregula sp.
TGACGCCGTATTACCTGTACACAAAAATGTAGAATTTTTTAGAGCAGGCAATGCAGAGTCATCACATGCGCCCCCGCCCCCAACGGGGGCAGGGCTGGCGCAAGGGGGGCGATCATAGCTGATGCAAGAGGATTTCTCCAGAGCAGTTTTCTCTTAACAGTATCGCTTCCATTTCTGTTCCTGTATCGCCATGCACACTCACGTTATCGGAGATAGTTCCAGGATCTGAAAAAGGAGGACGATCCTGCCTGCGTACGATACTTCAGAACCCGAGGTATGCCTTTTGGATGCGCGGGTCATGCAGAAGCTCTTTTGACCGGCCTTCCTGTACGATCCTGCCGTTTTCCAGCACATAGCCACGGTCGCACATGGCAAGTGCATTGCGGACATTCTGCTCGAGTAAAAGAATTGTCATCCCTTCCCGGCCGAGTTGTTCAAGCGAACGGAATACCTGGCCGGTGAGAATGGGAGAGAGGCCGGTAGACGGTTCGTCAAGGATGAGGAGACGGGGTTCCGAAATAAGCGCACGTCCGATGGCAAGCATCTGTTGTTCGCCACCGGAGAGAGTCCCGGCCTTCTGCTGCCGCCGCTCCTTCAGGATGGGGAAAAGGCGGAAGATACGGTCGAGGGATTTTTCAGGATTCGCATTGCCGGTCCCGCCCAGGAGGATGTTCTCGATAACCGGCATGGCCGGGAAGATCTCCCGTTTCTCGGGTACCAGGGCGAGCCCTGCATTGAAGAGCTCATACGGGTGCCTGCCAAGGATATTTTCACCGTTGAACAGGATCGAACCGCTCGCCTTCCGGTTGATACCCACGATCGTCTCAACCGTTGTCGTCTTCCCGGCCCCGTTCGGCCCGATCATGGTGACGAGCTCGCCTTTATTGACATGGAATGAGAGGTCCCAGACAACCTGAAGGTTTGCATGAAAGACATTGAGTCCCGAAACGCTCAGCATGACTTTTTTCTCCCCCGTTAAAATGCGTCGATATCCCCGAGATAGGTGTCAATCACCTGCTGGTTGTTCACGACTTCGTACGGCCTGCCGTCTGCAATCTTCTCGCCATGGTCGAGCACGACAATCCTGTCGGAGACTCCCATGATAACGCTCATAACATGCTCGATGATGAGGATAGAGGTCCCCCGGTCCCGGATATCCCGGATGAGACCCACTGCCTCTTTGCTCTCTTTTGGATTGAGACCCGTTGTAAGCTCATCGAGCAGGAGCAGCTTGGGCCGGCAGGCAAGAGCCCGGGCCAGCTGCAGGCGCTTGAGCTCGACAACATTGAGGTTCCGGATGAGGGTTCCGGTCTTCTCCTTCGGGAAGTTGACATCGGCAAGGATCTCCCGGGCCTGTGCCTGGGCCGCACTCATCCCCGGTGCACGAGTGGTCCCGAACAGGACGCCGATCATCACACATTGCTGTGCACTGAGGTTCGGGAACGATTCTGCGATCTGGAATGTCTTGGCAATCCCCTTGCGGCAGATCCTGTCCGCTTTCATGTTGGTGATATCTTCGCCGCAGAACGAGATTTTCCCTGCGGTGAGGGGAAGGATGCCGGAGATGATGTTCAGGAGCGTTGTCTTACCCGCACCATTCGGTCCGACAAGGCCGACAATCTGGTCTGCGTCAACCTTCAGGTCCACCCTGTTCACGGCAGTAAGGCCGCCGATCTGTTTGGTAACCCCGGAGAGACTGAGCATGCTGGACCGCCTTTGTGTAGAGAATTGTCTATGCTATAGGTTGGCACATGAGGCTATTAAACATATTTTATGCGCCTGCATGAGGAGATGCCGGCAGGAAAAAACCGATTTATTTTTTTACCCCGATGTCACCCCGTAACAATTCGATTATGTTATATGTTATCATGCCGCAAATTATGGAGGTAACATGTTCGGATTGCCTGACATCACAATCATTGCTGTAGGAGGCGTTGTCCTCGTCATTACAGCTGCACTGCTCTACTGGGGACTGACGTTCGAGGGGCACGATTAAATGGCAGATATCTTAACCGTGGTAATTATTGCCATCTATTTCATCGCCATGATCGGTATCGGTGCCTGGGCGTCAAAAAAGATCAAGAACACCGAGGACTACCTTGTCGCGGGCCGGTCGCTCGATTTCTGGGTCTTCGTTCTCCTGATGATCGGGACCGTTGCTTCGGGCATGTCGCTTCTGGGGGTGTCCGGTCTCGGGTTCAAACTGGGCTGGCCTACCATCTGGGAACAGATCTTTGTCCCGCTCTCTATCGGGTTCTGTATCATCTTTTTTGGCGTCAAGCTGCACAATGTGGCAAAGACAGCCGGGTATATGACCGTTCAGGACTATCTTGCCCACCGGTACGAGAGCCCGGTTGCGCTCCGCTCCCTTTCTGCGGTTGCCGGCATCATCGTCTCCCTCATCTACCTTGTAGGGCAGTACACCGCGATCGCGATCGTCCTTATCGCGATCTTTGACATCCCGCTCTGGCTCGCGCTTGTCATTGCTACGCTGGTAGTCACGCTCTATACGACCATTGGCGGACTGTACGCCGTTGCATGGGCCGGCGTTATCCAGTCTGCCATCCTGATCATCGGTGTTTGTGTCATGGCCCCGCTCATTATCTGGAAGGCCGGCGGCTTCACCCATGTCAATGAAGTCATGTATTCGATCAACCCGAACCTGGTCATGCCATGGAACCCGACCGGCGCGTTCGCAATTCCCTATATTATTTCCTTTGCAATACTCCTGATGGTGGGACTTGCCTGTGCCCCGCATGTCATCAACAATGTCCTGACTGTTCGCGATGTGAAGCTTTTCAGGTGGGCCCCGATCATTGCATTCGTTGCCTATGGCATCGTGATGTTCCTCTTGAAATTTACCGGTTTTGCC
>JBAVWM010000006.1:0-3361 GCA_049697815.1 Methanoregula sp.
GATCACGGTCTTGCCTGCAAGGAGCGGTTCCAGCGGCACGAGATAAGTCGAATGGCCGAGGACATACTCTGCCCGGGCGATCGCCTTCAGGGCGCGGGGGGTGATGTACTCCATCCGTCCCGGCCCGAGGCCGACGATGGCAAGACTTCCTTTTCCGGTTTCAGCGTGCGATGGCAATCGTGACTCTCCCGTACACTTTCTTTTCCATGATGAGCTCTTTTCGTTTCGCCGTTGCAAGGGCGCAGGGACTGGCAACGCCGAGGAGGCCGATCCTTGATGCCTGCGAAAGGCCGGTCCCGGTCTGTGCGTTTATGGTATCATCGTTAAGGAATATTAAATTGCCAGAGAGGGCACCGACCGCAGCAATCAGCCCGGGTTCATGCATCTTTTTTTCGGTGGTTGCATAGATAAAAACGTCCGTCTCTGCAATGCCGTTGTCTGCAAGAGCAGTGCGGACAGCAGCAGTGACCTCCGCTGCCCCGACTCCTTTCCTGCACCCGATCCCAACCGAGTACTCACCTTTTCTCACCAGCAGGGAGACATCAGGACCGGCTAGCACAATTGCGGGTCCAATGATAGCATGGAGCGGCAGGTCCCGGTCCAGCAGCGCGGCATTCACCGTCCGGGTCGAATCCCGGTTGACGACGGCCGTGCCGGTCCGTTCTGCTACAGATTCAACAGAGTCCCGGCCCCGCGATTCCGTGGCAGTTGTGATGACCGGCACAAGACCAAGCCCGGCAAGTTCCTTTGCCAGTGCATTGGCGCCATGGTGGCCGCCCAGTAGTGGAATTGCATACCGGCAGTCCGGGCTGATGACAACAACGGCAGGGTCCGTCCACTTGTCGTCAAGCAGCGGGGCAATCTTCCGGACAACAATCCCCATCGACATCAGGGCCACGATCCGTTTCCGGCTGCTGAAAACCTCAGCAAAGATTCCCGGAGTATACAGGGTAACATCGGCACCGAGAAATGCAGCTATTTTTTCCGCCTCTTTCCGGAAATACGGGAGGGCAATAACGACGGTGTCGGTCATGAGTAGAGGTGTGATCGCTGGTAGCCGGAATCAATGCCCAGGACAGCCCTCCCGACAATGAGGAGGGCGGAGCGGGTGATGCCGGCGTCCTTTGCCTTTTTCGCAATATCGGCAACCGTACCGGTGATTACAATCTCGTCAGGCCAGGATGCGTGGAAGATAACGGCAGCGGGGGTTTCCTTGGGGCAGGCAAGCTTTTTTGTGATATCCGTAAAATGTTCGCTTCCCAAAAAGAAGGCCATAGTTGCAGGGTACTGCGAGAGTTCGGCAATATGGTCCTTCTCGAGGGTCTTTCCTGCCGGGCGGGTTATGATCAGGGTCTCGGATACACCCCGGGGGGTAAATTCAGTAGCAAGCGCTGCGGCAGCGGCAAAGACCGAAGAGATGCCGGGGACGATGCGGACGGTGATGTGCTGTTTCTTCAGTTCGGCAATCTGTTCAACGATCGAGCCGAAGAGTGCCGGGTCGCCGGAGTGGAGCCGGACTACCGTCTTTTTCTGCTTCACCCGGTCGGCCATGAGGCTGACCATGTCGTCAAGGTGCATCCCCCAGCTGTCCACTTTCTCCGGGGCGGGGCTGGAGGCGACCAGGACGGGATTGACGAGCGAGCCCGCGTAGAGCAGGACATCTGCCCGGTCGAGCAGGGCCCTGCCTTTCACCGTAATCAGTTCAGGATCGCCGGGGCCTGCCCCGACAAACCAGATGCCGGACTCATCATCATTTCCGGGCATACATCACGCTCATGTAATCGCTTGTTTCGGGAAGATTATGGTTCAGGTACACCTTCATATCCGGAAAGAACATCCGTTCGACCAGTACGAACTCATGGTAGCCTTCGGACCGGAGCTGGCCGGCCCGCTCCTGTGGCCTGCGGACTTTCAGGAGGATCTTCGTATCCGACATGGTGCCGTCTGTAACTGTAAACCCAACATTTACCGGGACTTGTGCTGCTGCAGCAAACGCAGTGATAGAACTGATCCCGGGTTCTGTACGGCATTCAATTTCAGGATGGGTTGTTGCAATAACTGCACAGAGACGGGAGAAGGTCGAGAAGAAGTTCGGGTCGCCCAGGATACCGAAAACGGCAAGCCTCTTCTCTGCAACCGGTACGATCTTTTTTGCGTTCTCTTCAAGGCACTGCTGAATCCGTGCTTCATCGGCCGTCATCGGGAACTCCAGCATAACCGGCTCCCGGTACGGGACGACAAGGTCGTAAGCGATCCGGCCCGGGACAAAGACCGTATCCGCTTCCCGGAGGAGCCGGACAGCACGGAGCGTCAGGAGCTCCGGGTTGCCCGGCCCCAGACCAAGGCCTACGAGCATGCTGCGCCCCGGGCAACAATGATATACACAGGATCGATAGGCCGGAACATGATACTGCCGGCAATGTCAGAGGACCGCGAGACCTGCACCTGCACGACTTCGGTAAAGAGCCCGAGTTCTTTTAAGGTTACTACCGCCCGCTCAAGCGTACTCACCATAACCGCATTGATGACGATCGTCCGCCTTACCTTCTTTGCCAGCACCGGAAGGATCGCTGCAAGGTTTTTCGTACCCCCAAGAAACGCACAGTCGAATACTTGATTTTTTATCAGGAAATCCATTGCGTCTATGCAGGAGAATTCAATAGTGGAGACGCCGGCCTGCCGGGCGGTCTCTGCTGCAACCGGAATTGCCTCCGGTCTCCGGTCCACCGCGTATACTTTTTTTGCCTGCTTTGCCATGGCAACCGAGACCTTGCCGGTGCCGCATCCGATCTCAAGGACAGTATCGTTCGTGCGAAGGCCGAGTTTGGAGAGGGAGACTGCCATGATCTCGTCCTGGGTCGGGCCACCAAGAAGCTTTGGATCGGGCATCTTCACAACTTTGGTTGTGCTAAGGTATTAAGGCTTGTTTTGACGACGGCTGGAGGGGATTAGGATCACGCTCTTTCCCGCGCGATGCCCCATACCGTCTCATGGAACCTGGGACTGGGGATGCAGCGGCATTCCGATCAGAAAGTCTCGGGCGGGGCCGATAAATCCCTGGTGGGTCGGTTTTACAGGAATGTGTGGGGGGTCTGGCGGTGTACTTTGGTAATCGCATGGTTCATTGCTACGTGCACAGTTCCCTTACGAAGAATTATTTTTTACGACGATTAAAAGTGCCGGAAAACCTCCTTTTAGCGTTCCTGTGCAGCGAAGCGGGGGTCCGCTCAATGTAAAAGTACACCGCCCGACCCCCTCCAACAGTTCCCGGGTTTACCCCCGTTTTTGCATGCGGAATCTTCGGATTTTTATGACGAAGAAAAATGTATCGGGATGGTGATCCGGATGATGGAATGTGTGA
>JBAVWM010000007.1:0-6958 GCA_049697815.1 Methanoregula sp.
GCATCAGCTATGATCGCCCCCCTTGCGCCAGCCCTGCCCCCGTTGGGGGCGGGGGCGCATGTGATGACTCTGCATTGCCTGCTCTGAAAAATTCTCCATCTCTGTGTACAGGTAATACGGCGTCATCGCAATGGGGGCGCCCAAGCGGCGGGGCGAAGCCCCTGGAGCGTCAAGTACCATGATTTCTACATAGCAAAATTTTAAAATCGGGATCCGATTGAAAATCAGTTTCAGGATCAGGCGCTGATCTCAGCACACAGGATCTCGGCCTGCTCAAGAATCATTACCACTGCTTTGGGTTGCTTGTCCGGTGAATAGTTGTATTTGGTCAGGATACGCTTGACCATCACCCGCATCTTTGCCTTGACGCTCTCCTTGACCGTCCAGTCAATAGTGGCATTTTTCCGGATCTGGTCTATCAGTTCATGGGCGATCTTTTTCAGCACTTCATCGCCAAGGATCATGACCGCACTGTCATTGACCTCAAGCGCCTCATAGAATGCAAGCTCTGCTTCGGTGAGTCCGAGGCCCTCCCTCTCCTCTCTTGTCAGCCTCCCGCAGTCCTTTTGCGAGTTTGATGAGTTCTTCAATAACCTCTACTGTCTCAATAGCCCGGTTCCTGTACCGATGGATCGTCTCCTCGAGCATCCGTTCAACGGAACGGTACTGGACCAGCCGTTTCTTCTGCCGGGTCCGGATCTCGTCATTCAAGGCCAGCTGTTCGCGGATCCTCATAAATTCAGGATCGGTTAGACTTCGTGGGTGCGGCAAATCGACCGGGATGATCTCTGAAACGACTGCTGGCCTCTCGGAGAGGACGACACGATCCTGGTCGCGACGTAGACCGCTTCATCGGGCTTATGCGTGACCCTCGTTACCCCCGGCTCTCGCAACACTATGCCTGCCAAAGTGGGCAGCGATGACCATCAGAATAGCCAGTCCCAGAATCGACACATCCATTACCTGTAATAAAACATCAGGGTTGGCCGGGAAGTTGCTTGACGCTACAGCAAATGCAGCTGCCAGATTCCGCTGGCCGGTCCCAAGGGTAAGCACTTTTCTTCTGTCTATGTCCGGTCCACCCAGCAGATAACCAACAACAGCAGCCCCTGCGATAAGGAGGATGGCCGCCAGAACCCCCCCGGTTCCAATCACCCCGGAAACATCATCGAAATAAGCCCCGAAGTACGCAACGAACAGCACAATCAGAGAGAGGTTCGATGCCATTTTCATGGTGGGGAGAAGCCCAACAGCTACTTCTTCATATTTTTCCCGTATGAATAGAGATATTGCCAGCGGGATGAGCATCAAAAAGATAAGGCTCCGGGCAATCTCCCATGGATTAACCTGTACTCCGGTCAATACAAAGGGAAGAACAATCGGGAGGTAGAGAATGGTTACCACCATCATGAGGACCATCAGCCCTGCGGCAAAGGCCATGTCTCCTTTGGCTACCTGCACCAGCTTGGGCAGGAATGGCGCACCTGCCGCCATACCGGTCAGGATCAGGCCGATCTGGAGGCCCTCGGAAAGTGGTATTATCCAGGCAATCAGCAGCACCAGAATAGGGACTATGATGAAGTTGGCTGTAAGAGACATGAGAACCAGGCGGGTGTTCCTGAGCGGGGCAACGATCTGCGGAATAGTCAGGGAAAAACCCATCCCCAGCATGCTGGTGATAACAAACACCAGCACGCCAAGGGTGCCTATCCCGATGAGAAAAGGATCTAACTGAGTCATATCTTATCCAGCTTCCCCGGCCGGTACTCTATTTACCTGGTTGCACAGGCTTCTGTCGTTCAACCAGCATCTGCACCTTTGGTACATTAATTTTCCACCTCAATTTTTTACCACTATTTTTTTAGATGTTCCCGATGACGAAACAACAAGAAATTTTGTCAGATTTGAGATCAAGGGGTTGCCTCTGTTGTGGTATAAGATGACAAAATCTATTTATAGATTTTTAAATTACCGTGGTGAATACCAATTTTTTTAACGGAATGAACTGGTCTTCCCTCCTTAGGCTCCAGTTACGAGTGCATGCCATGTTTGATTTTATTTTTTAGTCCTAAACGGAGAACCGCACTCCGGACCGGTCTCACAGGACCAGTCATCGGAATAATCATAAGAAGTGTCGGACAAATCACATAAACTAACGAGAGGAGCAATCAGTGAGAATAATGATGATCACCGGGCAGTTCCTTTTGGGGGGAATCGACCGATCTTTCCGGGATCAACAGTCCCGGAACACTTTGACCCGCCCATCCTGAAAGACTTTGTCGCCGGCTTTTTTTAGACGATGAACTCTTGCAACCGATGGTTCCCTATAGATGGGCCACGACCCGGATTTCAGCGCAGGTCATTCCGATATGCGCAAAAAAATAATACATTATCGTTGAACGCTGATATTGTCGCCGAGCATGAAGAACGATGAAGCAGGGTACTTATCGGCCTCTTTCCACGAAACGCTGTCGGCCCGATGACTTTCCTTGATATAAATAGTGCCATCGCAGATAATGCGAGCCGTCCTTGGGAAGTTCAGTGTCTTGAAGCTGATCCTGTTGGGGTCCTTGTCCAGGGTCGGTTCAGTGTGGAGCTTGAACGCCCCGCTCGGGTGACCGAACCTCAGGTCCCCACCCTTGCCGGCCTTGAGAGGCCCTTTTGCAAGCACCTGATTCGGGATTGTTCCCGGAATGGCCACCACTGCACCCAGGCACGTCGATCCACTTCCCGGAGCTGCTGTGTGCATACCGATGAAGCCCATCCCTGCATACCATCGGGCCACGAGCGCGACATCGGCCGCTTTGACCGGCGATCCGGTCAACGAGGTGTGGTCGGCAGGGGGGGCAATCGAGACAGCGAGCGGCATCGTGGACCTGACGCTTGTCTCAGCTGTCATCGTCGTCCAGCCCATCAGATGAGAGGCCTTCAGGCGCAGCTCTGCAAGGCGTTTCTGGACGCCGGGAGGTCCTTTCAGCGTGCCGTCGGGCTTAGGAAGCTCGAGCCCCGTTAGTCCGATACCGAAATCCTCGGCCTTAAAAAAGACGCAGGGGTTGGTCATATCCATGATCGTGACGTCAATCGTGGAACCGTCATCCATCCTAATCGTGTCCACGAGTTTCCCGGACGGGAAAAGCTTGCCGGTGAGGGCGCCTCCCTGATCGCGGAAGTCGATGAGGATCTTTGAGCCCGTCCCGGGAACACCATCTATTTCACAGTCGCCATCGACCCTGGCCTCTCCGTTGAGAACGTCGAGGGTTATATACATCATCTTTTTCGTGTTGGTGGCGTACACCCGGATAGTGTTGAGACCGTCCTTCACGCCGGGCACCATGTTCTTCATGAGTGCAAAGACCGGAACCCCTGCAGCAATGTTGCCGCAGTTCATCCGGTACGTCACTGCCCCCGGAGACCCGGGGAACATCTGAATGAACGTATATTCGATGTCTGCATCGGGCCTGCTTGATGGAGATATGATCGCAGCTTTTGACTGCAGCACCGTATCACCGCCGAGGCCATCCATACCCATGGGGTCTGGTGAGCCGCGGACCGCCAGGACGAACTCCTCGAGGCCTTCACCGGGCTTGGGCACATTCTTTCCCTCAAAGAAAAATCCGCGGCTCGTCCCGCTGCGGATCACCGTAATGGGAACCAGTATCTGCTCGTTGTTTCGATCATGATGAATATAACTCATTGTTTAGGCCCCCCCTGGATTGATGTATTTTCAATATTTTTGGTGTTCTCGCCCCTGGAAACGGTTACCCGGTACCTTCACCCTGATTTTATTTCAAACCTGACTTCGCCAGAAGAAGGATGAGAAGGTAACGTTTACAGAATTTTATGACCAAAAACGTAACCTTCTCGTTAGGGAATAGTGCATTGATCGATAAAATTGATTCCGAAACAGATTCTTTCGAATCGGTGCTTGGGAGAATCGGTTGTCGGAGCAGATCATTCATACCTCCCACATGAATACCACCCACATGAAATAGCGAGGAGCCATTTAGATAGATTGATACAATCCGCTTCGAAATACAATGGCGTTGGATATTTGTCGGGGAATGGTCTGGATGGATCGCTTAGGAATCATGATGGGGATTTTAATTGCATGTATCGGGATCGGACTATCGATAACCCCCTGTCTGGCAGGGATGCGCTACATCTCGGGTGGGCCCGATTTTTTTGTCTCCCTCGGATCGACCTCTGAACTGATACCCGGAGCGACCGCAGAGCTCCCGGTGACCATTGGGAACAAGGGCACCATGACGATGGAGACCTACAATTACCTCTCGATGCAGCCCATGTACCTCCCCACCACCGCAAAGTCCACCATCATCGAGCTCCTCCCCGGAGATGCCCCGGTACTGGTGCGATCCAACTCTCAGATCATAGGGGACGTTCAAGCCGGACAGGTCGTCCCTGCAACCTTCATTGTCGACGTACCGCAGGCCGCCCCGGCGGGTAATTACACGATGCTTGCCAGAATTAGCTACAGTTATGTGCCCAGGATCGAGCAGGAGGGGAGCGCCGACATGTCGTACTATTTCAGGGAAAATGAGACCGAACTTCCGTTGCCGATAAAAATCAGGCGGATGGTTATCCTCGCCGTCGAAAAGGTCGAGAGTAACGATCTGAGTGCAGGAAGGGAGGGGGTCATCGATTTCACCGTCAGGAACACCGGCCAGGACACAGGGATTGGCACGTCTCTCTTCCTTGTCCCTGTAGGATCGAGTCCGATCGTTCCGTTCAGCAACAGTGTCTATATCGGGGAGTTCCCCCCCGGGAGCATCATCCAACCGAGTTTCAAGGTCGCGGTTTCGGACACGGCGGCCCCGGGGCTTTCATATCCTTTGTCCCTCTATGCGACATACAAGGACTTCACGGGCGCTGCTGCGACCTCCCCCTCGGTCACCGCTGGGGTATCGGTCCTGGACAAGATTTCGTTCGAACGTGTGAACACTTCATCGGTCGTCAATCCTGGCACGAAAGGCACCGTGAGGGTTACCTACAAGAACACAGGAAGCTCGAGGGTCTACAATGCGAAGGCCCGTATCAGCGTCATCAACCCGTTTTCGAGCGATGACGACACCTCCTACCTCGGTGACCTTGGCCCTGGAGAGTCTGCTACAGCCATATTCAGCGTGAAAACCGATGGCGGTGCCATGGTCAAGATGTACTCGGCAGACTCCGAGGTGCAGTACACCGACGAGAGCGGAACTGTGTACACCTCCGACAATATACCGGTGCCGATCGATGTCCAGGCCGATCCGACCCCCAGTACAGCCGGCGTAATCCTTGCGATACTCATCATCGCGGGGGGTGCGTTTCTCTGGTACCGCCGGAAAAAGACGACAGGGTCCCAAGGCAAAACGCCATGAGATATCCTGCATTGCGGCGTTGCACCCGCCTTATGGCTGCAGTCCTCCTCTGCATCACAATGTCAGCTGCCCCCTGCATCGCTCTCGGATTTACCTATCTCAACCCGGGTCTCGAGCCGGTTCTCTCGGCACATGTCGTGAGTGACCCCGGGTATTACCCTGGCGACACCTTCGCAATGACCGTCATTCTGACGAACAAGGAGCAGGACACCTCGATCCAGATCGCCCCCCTCGTCGCCCCCCCCGGCATCTACGACCCCCGCACGGCACTCGGGGTCGTGGTGAGCCATCAGGAGTCCGATGCACCGGTCAGCGTGAAAAATCCGCCGGTCCTGGTCGGGGATATCAGGATGGGGGACAAGGTCCCTCTTACCCTCCAGGGGACCGTTGACGAGGAAGCCCTCCCGGGGACCCACACCATCCTCCTTAACCTGACGTACCGTTACGTCTGGGCGATACCGATAAATTCAGAAAATTCGACGATCCAGCCGCTCTACCGCGAGATGTCACTGACCATTCCGGTCGGGATCACAATTAAGTCCGAAGTCAGGCCGGCTCTCCTCAATATGACGCAGGAAAATCTCGTCCCGGGGACCCAGGGATACCTGTCCGGCGAGGTGAAAAATGTCGGCAATGCGACAGGAAGCGAGGTCGTCTTTACCGTTGTCCCGTTCGACAACGTGACATTCAAGGTTGTTGAAGGGAGCACGAACGTCGGGCGGTTCGAACCGGGGGGGACCGCACCAGTACGCGCGAGGATCGCCGTGAAAGACCACACCCCGGCCGGGTGGTATCCTGCTGTCCTCCAGGGGACGTATCGCGAGAGCGATGGCAGCATCCGTACCACCCCCTCCGTCCCTGTCGGGATAAAGGTGGCAAAAGGAGCCGTGTTCAGGGTGGACAGCCCCGGTATCGTGATAATCCCCGGTGAAACGGCCATCATCAATGTATCGTACACGAATACGGGGGATTTCCCTGCAGCCGATGCTGAGGTAAAGGTCATCGGCAACCATGTTATAATGCCTGCAAAGGACACTGCCGTGCTCGGGTTTCTCGGGCCCGGTGAAACACGAACCGCACAGTTTGAAATTTCTGCAAAATCGGCGATAGCCGGGAAACAGTATCCGCTCGACACCGAGGTGAAATACCGGGACGGGCTCGGAGCGCTGATGCTCTCGGACAGGGCGAGCCTCGGGGTCAGCGTCCAATCACCCGAAGGCATCGATGCAGTAACCGGGAACCCCCCACTCATGATTGCACTTGCGGGCGTCTGCGTAATCCTCGCTTATGCCGGGTGGTCTGTTTGGCGAAAACACAGGAAACAATAAGGATTCAAAATTTTGAGGTTTCAGGAGGAGATTTTGCCTCTCCGAACCGGCTGGCAAGCACGAGTGTCGCAGGCATCACCACGACCGCACTTATCAACGAGAGGATGACCACGATCACGGTCGCAAGCCCGAATCCGGAGAGGATCGGGAAGGAGGACAGCATGAGCGCGGAAAAACCTGCCGCAGTTACGAGTCATGACACCGTGACAGCGGTCCCGACTTTCCGGACGGCCCGCTTCATCGCCACTATCC
>JBAVWM010000008.1:0-4361 GCA_049697815.1 Methanoregula sp.
ATTCCCTGATTCCGTGCAGTTTACCTGCACAACAGCGGGGATAAAAGGAATTCCTTTTGATGCAAGAGATTTCTCGGACAATAAAAAAACGTAGGAACAATTATTCCGCTGTTCAGTGGTGCGACAGGATCGCTAGCGAAAAGAATGATGAAGGTTATTGTTTTATTTCGTGCGGTTTTTTCTGCCCGATGAAAAGAGTAATGAAATCACTTTTTGATCCAGGGCGACTAAGGAGCGCTGGACAATGACGTCCCTATTCTTTTATATCGAGCGCTTTGAGGAGCTCCGGGAGCGGGATGCCGTGGGCCTCGGCAGCCTGGCGGATCGTCTCGCCGCGGGCAATGGCGCAGCCGACACAGCCCATGCCGAACTTGAAAAGCGCTTCCGTTGCCTCGGGCTTTTCCTTGAGGAGATCATAGATGGTGCTGTCTGCAGTTATCTCAGTCATAGTATCCTAGAGGTTGGCGCCATGTGACATAAACCTCACCATCGCGGTGATGAAAGGATCATTCCGACACTTTCACTACACATGCTTACAGTATATAGTCCATACAAAACCGCAGTCGTTAATGGAGATGTATGAACATGGATTATTCCGAAGCAGCAGAAAGAATCTCCCGAAAGTTCTCAAAGAGCGGACAGGCAGTCGACGTTAAGAAGATCGAGGGCAAGCTCCGCAGGCTCGTGGATGAATTCGGCGTCCAGCCGCAGGAAGCGGAACGCAGCGTGACCAATGAGCTCAACAAGGAGTTCAACATTCCCCCCGCAGGTTCCGGTGGCGGCAAGGCCGGCAGCACAACAGGACTGAAGCAGATCGCCGACGGGATGCCCGGGGACTGGATCACCCTCGAAGGAAAGGTGGTCGCCCTCTCGGTACCGGCATCGCCATCCATTGCGCAGAGCGGGATAATTGCCGACGAGTCGGGCGCGATCCGGTTCGTTGCGTGGGCAAAATCCAATGCCCCCGCAATGGCCGAGGGATCGTGGTACCGCATAGAGTCCGCGGTGGTGGACGAGTTCAAGGGCGTCCCCAACCTGAAGATCCATTCGGGGACAACGGTGAAGGAGATCACCGAGGATCGCTCGCTCATACCCACGCCGGTGCCCATCAGAGATCTGCACCCGGGTATAGGAGGTGTCCGCGCCAAGGTGATCCAGGAATGGGACGCCAGCCATGAGCGGATGCTCCAGTCCGGCCTTCTCGGCGACGAGACCGGCACGATCAAGTTCGTGATCTGGAAAGAGCCGGGCAAAGAGAGACTCGTTGTCGGTGCAGTCTACACCATCTTCTACGCACAGGTCGACGAGTTCAACGGCCGGCTCTCGCTGAACCTGAACGCGGCTACCGTCATGCAGGAGGAAGGAGATATCCCGGTCAGCGGCGGCGAGATCGAGGTCCGGGGTTCTATTGTCCATATCGCGCCCGGCTCCGGCATCATCAAGCGCTGCCCGGTCGAGGGTTGCAACCGTGCCCTCTCGCGCCAGAACTACTGTCCCATCCACGAGATCCAGCCGAAGTTTGTGTACGATCTGCGGATCAAGGGCTGGCTTGACGACGGGGAGAAGACACACAGCATCCTGCTCCAGCGCGATGTCGTGGAGTCCCTCACTGGCATCAGCCTCGCAGCGGCCCAGGAGATCGCGGAGAACAACCCGCTCGGGATGGACGAGGTCTTCCTCCAGATGCGGGACAAGGTGCTCGGGCGGTACATCGTCTGCCACGGCCGCGAGATCGAAGGCCGCCTGCTCGTGAACAAATGCGAACGGGTGATGTTTGAGACGAGCGAGCACGCTGCCCTGCTGAACCGGGCCGGGGGTGCTTCATGAGCACGAATCCCCGGGACATGCAGAGGAAAGAGGGTACATTCGAGCGCGAACCGGCACGCCGCGTGTTCGCGTCCGAGCTGCGGGAATGCCGCTACCAGTTCAAGGATGGGGAAGACGAGAAGAGCCCGACCTTTGTCCTCCTCCCCACGGGAGAGCGCTCCAACCGGATCTTCCTTGTCGGCACCCTGACCGAGAAGACCCGGCAAGGCGAGCAGAACATATTCTACCGGGGCCGCGTGGTCGACCCGACCGGCACCTTCTTTGTGATGGCCGGCAGTTACCAGCCCGAGGCGATGCAGCAGCTCGCCAAGATCGAGCCCCCCCAGTTCGTCGCGGTCATCGGCAAGCCGAACCTGTACCAGAAACCCGACGGGTCGTTCATGAATTCCGTGCGGGTCGAATCGATCACGGTCGTGGACAAAGACACCCGTGACCTCTGGGTGCTGGATGCGGCAAAGCAGACGCTGGACCGGATCGATGCGTTCAACGCAGGTACGGCGCCGGATGTCATCAAGGCCAGGGAGCAGTACCCGAATATCGACCCGGCGGTGTTCCGGAGAGCGGCGTATGATGCGCTGGCGCAGATCAAGATGTAATCCCTTTTTCATGTTCCAAAGCGGGGCAAAACCTTATCGTCCCCGGTTCCTATCACTCCCTGATCCCTAGGGAGCAGAAGGAATTGAGTGAACTCATCAAAGACCTTGATACCAAAGTGCTCAAGGATGAGGCCAAAAAACAGGAGCTCAAACCCGGGCGCTGCCCGACAAAGATGAGCATTGCGAAGATGCTCCCGGAAGCAACCCTGGAAAAAACTGGCAAAGAAGTGAACGGTCACCGGCAGAAGAGCAGGATCTCATGGTATCTGCACGGCCAGCCGTGCTGAAGACGAGAGTATCCGTCAGTATACCTCTATCAGTCCCCGGCTCTTCCCGGTCAGCGTCCGCCCGCCCCGCGGGGTCACGGCAAAGGTGTTCTCGATACCGACAAGGCCGACATCCTTAATCCCTTTCTTGGGCTCAAGGGCAATGACCATTCCTTCCTCGAGCGGTTCGTCAAAACCTTCTGCTATGACCGGAGTCTCATCGATCCAGAGCCCGATCCCGTGCCCGAGGAACTTTACCCTCCGATCGCCAAAGCCCATGAAATTGGTCAGGAACGCGGGTTCAAGCCCCGCCATGATGGTCCGGTAAATCTCTGACGGGATGGCCCCCGGTCTGAGCATGGACGCAAGCTCGTCCTGGATGTCCACACACCGGAAATGTGCCTCGATCGCGTGCTCCGGAATGGGTCTTCCGAACATGTACGATAATGTCTTGTCAGTCTGGTACCCTTTGTACCCGCACCCGATATCGACAACGACAAGGTCGCCTCTCCGGAGTTTCCGTTCCGGGTTTCCCATCTGCGGTACTGACGGGTGCATGCCGGCAACGCCACCGGGAGTGTCCACGCAGACCGGGCAGATGGTGCTGGTGCCAAACCCGATCTCACCAAGCACCATCTCGTTGAACCCGCCGAAGCGGATGATCCCCTGGTGCCCTTCCCTCATCATCAGCGAATACAGGTCGCAATAAAAGGTGATCTCGTCGATCCCTTCCGTAAGCATGCCGGGTACAAGGTCCTCAAGCACGTGGCGGTGGATCTTCCCGGCGTGCTCCATTAACGAGAGCTCGTACCGGCTCTTCACAGACCTGACCGCGGAAACCTGTTCGTCCACCGGTCTCACATCGGTGAACGGGAGATGCTTCTGTATCCGCCGGAGCTGGGAGACGGACACAAGGTCGGTCTCGAGGTACACGGTTGACGGGAGCCGGCCCATACCCGCTGCAATGTCCCGGTAACTCCGCATTTTCCTGATGTCGGGGAAGAGCGACTCGTCAACCGCCCGCTCGTAACTCTGCCGCACCCAGAGAACGGTATCGCCATCCTGCGGGATCAGGAGGAGCCCGTCCTGCATCGTGCCCGTGAAGTAGTAAAGGGGGATCTTGCCGGAGATTGCTGCAAGCTCCCAGCCGGGCTCCCTCGTGTCCATCCGGGCCCGGAAGCGTTTCAGCCGGTCAGTAAGCTCGGTGAGCGGGACTTTCATGTGATAAAAATGGGACTGAAGGACTAATAAGAATGATGAAATGAGCCGCAACTATATTCACGGGTTTTCGAACTGGCGGGTGTACCGGCATCTCTCTGTGAGAGCAGAGATAGTTATGGAACGGTTCCGGCCGGTTGTTCAGCCCGGGTCCTGAGCGCTTCGTTCATTTCGGTAAAGCCACGGGCAGTATCCGTTTTCAGCATAGTTTCAAGGAACGGGAGGAGAAGGCCGGAATAATATTCGTGCTGAACAAAGAGACAAATTTCCTCCCCAAGAGGCCGAATTTCAAAGACATGTTCCCCATCGAACAGCCCCGGCACGAAAAGATGTCCCCGCCATCGCATCTCCCGGCCCGGGACAACCTTGAGGAGAAAGGGACGTATTTTCATACCGGTAGCCCCTGACGGCCTGAGGTCCGCCGTTATCTTTTCACCCACTCTACCGGTGCCCT
>JBAVWM010000009.1:0-1968 GCA_049697815.1 Methanoregula sp.
CTATTACAGCATCCAGACGGTTGTGCCGAAAAATACCGTGAACCAGCTGATCCCGAAACTCAAGGTGTGCGGTGCGGAAGATATTCTGGAGATCCCGATTGCAAAAATTGTTCCGTGAAAAAATTACTCCACCCAATAATTATAAAATCCTTGTGAACAGGATTTAACGATAAATATCCGTTGGATTTGCGAATGGCGGTATTATCGGTTTATATTGCACAAAAGTGGTGCCCAAGGACGGTAAAACCAAGATTTATATCCGTTCTTCATCAAATATCCAGTGAAGAATGAATGAGAAGAAAGGTATCTCTGTCCTTGTGATTATTCTTCTACTCGCAGGTCTGATAGCCATTAGTGCCCTGTTTGTAAATCTGATACTCTGCAGCAACTGTTTCCCGTTTGGTGAGCTGCAACAGCCGCAGACTACTGCCCGGGTCCCGGCCGGGGGTCTGGGACTTACCCCGGGGAATATGACCGATGAAACGCCGGTATATAGCTTTGAAGAGGCGTTTTTGGGACTGCGGGGATCCCCCGACCTTGCCGGAGACCACAACAGCAGCTTTCAGATTTCTTACATCCAGGGGCAGAACGTGGATGAAATGGGCCGGGCTGCACGATGGCTGTTCGAGACAAAGAGTGTCGGAGGGACCGATCTGAGAGTATTTGATCGCCATGGCTCGTCCGTTATTCCCTGGAATGTCACCGGTGCAACAGAGGATATCAACCCTGATGCGATTATTTCCCCGTCCGTTCTGTTCAGCCAGAGCAGATCCATCATTCTCCGGAACGGTTCTTTTTCATCTGCACAGGCACGCGACATTGAACTGACCGGTACCGTGTATACCCTGACAATCACATCCGCAACTACCCAGACGGTCATGAGATTCAACGCCACGACGGGAGCGCTGATCGCGTGATTCCAACCCGCGACGATGGAGCAATCTCTATTGATTTCCTTGTCGGTTTTACTATCTTTATCATTGCATTTGTCTGGGTTGCAACCATGATTCCCGTAATGCTAATCGGGCTCAAGGCAACTACCATCGATTACGATGCTGTTGCATACCGCACCGGGGTGATCCTGGCAGAAGACCCGGGCCAGCCTGATACATGGGAGACCGCTTTGGACAAGACGGATATAACACGGTTCGGCCTTGCGCTCAGAAAAGACAGCCCGAACATTCTTTCCCAGAAGAAAATAGACCAGTTTTTCCATCAATCGCCAAATGGAGATCCAACGTTAGGGTTCATCTACCCAGACGATTACCGGCCCCGAACCATATTCGGGGATATCCCGTATCCCTTCAATATAAGGCTGAGGGATGTGCAGAACGAGACGGTCTATTCCGTGGGGGATGTCCTTCCTGAAGATTTCGGGACCAGCAACTCCCGGCTGACCGAATACGGGTATATACGCCGCCTTGTCAAGATCCAATCGACAAGCAATGCCACCATCGACATGATCGATGACAAAAATAAGAATTATAAAACCATCTGGAACAAATCGGATCCCGATGCTCTCAATTCGTCAGAAAACGTACTGGTTCACGACTTCGCTGTCCAGCTGAATGTAAAGAACCTCAAGGAAGGGGTACGGGATGCTCCGTTTGCCGTGGATGCGGCGCGGGCCCATGATCCGGCATACCTTATCGATCCCACAAAGGATCCGACAATCATCAACGTGACACATATCAACAGCACACTGAACACAGACCAGCAGGGCATTACCACAATAAGACTGATGAATATCTCCCTGAAGGCTCTTGAGTCGGGTAATCTGGTAACTAAACTATCCTTCAACAGCCCGATCGTTGATGGCGTTTTGCATGAAAATGACGGTAATTTCATTTATAACAGCGGGAACGGATATCCCGTTGTGGATGACGTCTCCGTTATCCTGAAGCCGGATGATGTAGAAGCGGCAACAGGCATGGGATCGAAAAACCTTGTAATCATTAACTATACGTT
>JBAVWM010000010.1:0-1813 GCA_049697815.1 Methanoregula sp.
TTCTACGGCAACGGAATATCTGGTCGAAGTATCAACGACCGGTGCTCCCGGCTCATACACTCCGGTCGTCGTTCCCTGGGTTGAAGGGTATAATGTCAACTGCGGGATAAATCCCGTCCCGCCATGCCATATCAACCTGAAACGGTACCAGAGCACCGGGGTTGATCCGGGCTGGTTCAAGGTATCGGAGATCTTCGATTCGGATGGCGGGCCTACTGCCGGGGGAGAGAAGACGCTCCTGTACTGGCCTTCTTCAGGACTGGCCGATGGCAAATATTACCTGCGCCTCAGTGTCCGGGATGGCGCTGTTACCCGGGTCAGCGATCCCCAGGTGGTCCAGCTCGACAACACCGGCCCATTCCCCCTCCCGCGACCGACGATCTCACTCCAGCTGCAGAAAGCCGACGGCACCCGTTCCCCCCTTAAATGCGGGAGCGTAAAGAAAGAAGAGGGGCTTTTAATTGTCGTTACCGTCCACGCGTATGACCCGCATTACAGCAGGGTTCTTGTTTCAGCCCTGGGAAATTCCAATGCTTCGACATCCCTCATCGATACTACCAGCACCCCTCTCTCGAAAACGTACAGCGGTAACCCGGCAGACCAGGGATATCCCGTGCCAACGGAATTCCTCTGGGACCCGTGGAACGATCCAACAATCCAGCAATACAAGAACTGCTGCTGGATTGTGTACGTGGAAGTGTGGGACCGCGCAATACTCAATGACTACTATGCGGGCGGTCATTACAACGTTGGTTGGGAAGCAATTGAAATTGGTTTTTAACCGGTGCCCTGCACCGAACCGGTCCCCCCGGGGCCTGTATGGGCCCCTGACGGCACTTTTTTTGTGCTTAAAAAAATGCTCCGGAGCGATCATTTCAGAAAATCCTGACGCTCCCGGGGCTCACGGTTGTATCATCCTGTTTGACAATATTCCTTCTTGATGTACGGGGATCCGAAATCTCACTTCCGGTTCCTTTACCGTGTATCATGGATGACAGGGTAAACCGCAGAGAGAAAAGAAACGATTAAGATTATCTGAAAAGGTTCTTTGAGGAAATGAACAAGCGAGAACATCTGAACGAGAGCTATTGTTCAGGTGTGCAGAATGCCTCATTGACCTTAATAACGCAGATTACCCCGGGATTATAACGATAGTCCTGCCGATCGTTAGCGATAATTTCATAGAAGTACAGTTCGTTACAAGAAAGTGCCAAAAAAAAAGTCTCCATGTGAACGTCCGCCGGCCCCGGGGTTTTGTCTCAATAATCCGGAGATCGTTTACCGTCTGGATTTCCGGACTCAACTCAGCCGGCACATCGCCACACGAAACAACGGCCGCCCGCATCTGATTCGCCAACCTGAACCAGATTTCAGAAGCAGGGTGTCATACCTGATCGGCAGTGAACATGGTCAGCTCCGCAGAGTAGCATCTTTGGCTATCAGACCTCTCCACGTATACAACCGCCAGCCACCTTTGCCGGTTGAGAGGTAAAACAGGATACCACAAACCCGAATAAATTTAAATAATCACGTTACTATAAAAAATATCGGTGATATATGAGACTTCTGGAAAAGTTCATCACGGATAAATATGCAATCATCATCTTCATCCTTGCAGTTATTCTTATTCCGGTTGTCCTGGTTTTTGTCTTTGATCAGACGCCGCTTTCCATCTTCAGTGCACTCATAATTGTCCCGAATATTCTCTATGCCCTGGTAAAGGATTTCAGGCAGAAGACACTCTTCAGGAAGAGCACTCCGTCCGTCAGCGTGAACAAGGGGCCGAAAGTGCTCTTCTGGATACTGGATGGAT
>JBAVWM010000011.1:0-2405 GCA_049697815.1 Methanoregula sp.
ATGAGCAGCCAGTTCATCTCCTCGATCCTGATGACAGCTCCCTATGCCGGGCGTACCGTGGAAATAAACCTCCCGGCACGCCCGGCCTCGGCCTCCTATCTCGATATTACAGTCGACGTGATGCAGGCCTTCTCGGGACGGGTCCTGCGCACCGGGTACGAGCGGTTTGTCGTGAGCACGAAAGACCGGTACAAAGGGAGGACGTATACCGTCGAGGGGGACTACTCCTCGGCATCGTACTTCCTTGCCATTGCAGCGATCTGCGGCGGGAGGGTGACGGTGGAAAACCTCGTGCCGGGTTCCGTGCAGGGAGACCGGAGGTTTGCCGGGGCACTTGCAGCCATGGGGTGCCGGGTATCGTACGGGGAGACATCGGTGACCGTGGAACGTGCCGGGAATCTCCGCGGGATCACCTGCAACATGTCGGCCTCCCCGGACACCGTCCAGACGCTCTGCATGGTCGCAGCCATGGCACAGACACCCACCACCATCACCGGGATCAGTCATTTAAAGTTCAAGGAGAGCGACCGTATCACCGGAACAGCAGAACGCCTGCGGGCGCTGGGCGGCCGGGCAGAAGTTAAAAACGATGCTATCATCATCAGCCCGGCCCCGCTGCATGGCGGGACCATCGACCCGGCAAACGATCACCGTACGGCAATGAGTTTTGCTGTCCTTGGTCTGGGCATCGGGGGGATACGCATCACGGAGGCTGAGTGCGTGAACAAGTCGTTCCCGGGATTCTGGGATATACTGAAACATGCGGGAGTACCGGTATGAAGAGGATCGTATTCTGCGGGTTCCGCGGCACCGGGAAGACCGAGATCGGCAGGATCGTTGCAAAGCGTACCGCTCTTCCTTTCATCGATACGGACACGGTAATCGAGCAGCAGACCGGCAGATCTATCCCGGACATTTTTCACGAAGATGGCGAGGAGCGTTTCCGGGAAGAGGAGCGAAAGGCAATCGCAGGACTGCCAAAAAGCGATACCGTAATCAGCACCGGAGGAGGGGTTGTAACCGATCCCGTCAACATGGAACACCTGCGGCGGGACAGTGTCGTCATTGTCCTGCATGCTGATATCGATACTATCGAAGAGCGGTTAGCAAAAAAACCCCGCCCCCCGCTGACCGGGCTTCCCCTCCGGGAAGAGATCGCCGAGATGATGGACCGGCGCCGGCAGCATTACCAGGCCGCAGCCGATTTCTGCCTCGATACCAGCGATACGACACCGGATACCGCTGCTGCCGGGGTCATGAACCTGTTACATCAGGGAAACATCCTGCTCAAAAACCGGGTCCCCTGTATCAGTTTCTTCAAATCCGGCCGTATACCCCAAAAATGCATGGAGCGGCTCCTCCCGATCCTTTCCGATAACCCGCCGGACCCGCTCACGCGCCTCACCGGCGTAGCCGGATACCCCTGTGCCCACAGCAAGGGGCCGTTTCTCTTCAATGCCCTGTTTGCCGAGTACGGGCTCGATTACCACTATACGTGGTTCGAGGACCCGGAACTCGACGAGATCCTGAGCGTTGCACGCCACCTCGATGTCAAGGGGCTCTCGGTCACGATCCCGTTCAAGCAGGCAATCATCCCCCTGATCGATGAGGTCGACGAGCACGCGGCACAGCAGATCGGTGCCGTCAACACGGTGATCTTCTCCTGCGGGATCGCACGGGGTTACAACACGGACTGGATCGGCGTCCGGAAACCGCTGGTGGACCTGAAAGGAGCAAAGGCGGTGCTGCTCGGCGCCGGGGGTGCAGCGGCCGGTGCGGCATTTGCCCTCACCGATCTCGACATGGATGTGACCATCCTGAACCGCACACCGGAGAAAGCGAGGGTGCTCGCAGAGCGGTTCGGCTGCAGGTGGGGAGACCTGTCGGACTTCGACACGGTCAGGCCTGACGTGGTGGTCAATTCGACCCCGCTCGGCATGAGCCCTGGTGACCTGACTCCCCTCCGCGATGACCAGCTGCGCAAGGGGATGACGGTCTTCGACCTCGTGTACACCCCGCCGGTCACTCCTCTGATCGAGGCAGCCCGGCGGGCCGGGTGCACAACCATCACCGGGACCGAGATGTTTATCGGGCAGGCGCGTGAACAGTTCTACCTGTTCTTCGGCATTGACGTACCTCAGGAGAAAATCCGGGAGCTGCTCCCATGAATACCTTTGGCAGAAATTTCCGCATCACAACTTTTGGCGAGAGCCATGGCAGGGCGCTTGGTGCCGTCATTGACGGCTGCCCGCCCGGTATCCCCCTTGACGAGACCGATATCCAGCCGCTCCTTGACCGGCGCCGCCCGGGCACCGGGCCCACCAGCTCGCCGCGGCAGGAAACCGACAGGGTCGAGATCCTGTCCGGTGTCTTTGAAGGCAGGACCACCGGGACGCCCATCGCGA
>JBAVWM010000012.1:0-3407 GCA_049697815.1 Methanoregula sp.
GCGATACGGACGATGTCCGCCCCCGCACGCAGGGCACCGAGGCCTGCAAGGTACGGTGCACCCTGGTAGGGACCTCCCCCAATGACCAGCACTTCTCCGCCCGCACCCTTATGCGCTTTTTTGCTGCGGGCAGGAAGGAGCGTGAGCTCGCCCGGGCCGACGGTGCATTCCGCCATAACGGGGATCCCGATATCGACAACGGTCGCTCCCTCTGTTTTCGGCCGGTGGAAGGCGCAGACCCGGTCCGCCCGCATCCCCGGCGTCGGGATATCGGCCGCAATAATTTTCGCCTTTGATGCATTCGCCATCCGGATGCAGGTGGCAAGGGGCTCCGTTATCGCTCCCCGTCCCCCGGTCCCGAGCAGGGCATCGACAATGACGCCGGCGTTCCCGAACAGGGCAGCCATCGCCTCGAGGTCCTCGCGGCACTGGAACGGGTGGAGGCTGACCGCCGCGTACCGGAGTGCTGCAAGGTTGTGTTCGCAGGTCCTGCTCCGCTTTCCGAGGCCGAGGTAGCAGACGTGGGCTTCAGCCACACGCTGGAGATAGCGGGCCGCCACCATGCCGTCCCCGCCGTTGTTGCCGTTCCCGCACAGGAGCAGGACCTGTCCCGGGGTACACGCAAGCACCTGCTCCGCCAGCGCCCTGCCCGCGCTCTCCATGAGCTGGAGCTCCGTCACGCCAAGCGCCATCGCATTGGCATCCACCACGCGCATCCGGGCCGGGCTGACAAGCCCGGTCTCCACGAACTCCCCGAACTGATCCGGTTGCATACTTGAGTACAATTCATGTGTATGGACGTGTCTAAATAGTATGCAATGGGTTTTTGTGATGATGTAAAGGCTGCCGCAGAGCAGATCGCGGCCGCACCGGAAGTGAGCATCATCTCCCACATCGATGCGGACGGCATCTCCTGCGAGGCGATCCTGTCGCAGGCCATATCCCGGCTGGAGATTAAGGTCCGGTCCGTTTTTGTCCGGCAACTGGAACCCCTGACCATGCCGCAGGTCCCTTCTGACTCCTCGCTCAAGGTTTTTGCCGACCTCGGGGCAGGCCAGCAGAACCTCATGCTTGACCGGGGATTTGCCACAAAGGAGGTCCTCATCATCGACCACCACGTAAGCCAGCCGGTTGACGGGTGTTCCTATACGCAGGTGAACTGCCTCCCCTACGGGTTCACCCGGATGAGCGCTGCGGGTGTATCGTATCTCGTGGGAAAAGAGCTGGACAGCGCCAATACCGACCTTGCCGGCCTCGCGGTGATCGGGAACGTGGGCGACATGATGGCACGGGAGAAGTGCGGGCTCGTGGGCCCTGCCCGCGATATCATCGTGGAAGACGGTGTCCGGCATGGGTCGGTGGAGGTGCGAAGGAAGGACCTCAACTGCTATGGCACGGCAACCCGCCCTGTCCACCTGTCGCTGGCCTACAACGACGACCCGTTCATCAGGGGAATCAGCAACAATCCCGAAGGAGCCCGGCAGTTCTTAAAAAGGCTCGGCATCCGCCAGCAGGCCCCTGACGGGCGCTGGTACGTGTGGGAAGAGATTTCCGTTGAAGACAAACGGACAATCATCTCCGCCCTTGCCGAACAGCTGATAGCGAACGGGGATAAGGTCGACCGGCTCCTTGCCGAGACTTACGGCTTCCCGCTCGAAACACCCCGCACACCCTTGCGGAACGCCCAGGAATACGCGACCCTGCTCAATGCCTGTGGCAGGTGGTCGAAACCGGCGGTCGGCAGCGCCATTCTCTGTGGCGACCGGGGCTCAGCGTACCGCGATGCCGAACACATGCTCAACAACCACCGCAGCATCATCCGCGACCTGCTCCAGTTCATCATCGATACCGGTGTTAAGGACCTGGAGAACCTCCAGTGGCTCCACGTGGGCGGGCGGTATCCCGACACCATTGTCGGTATCGGGGCCGGTATGGCACTCTCCCGGCTGGACAGCAGCAAGCCGATCCTCATCATGTGCGAAGTTCCCGAAGACCGGAACCTCACCAAGGTCTCGATGCGGACGAACGAGCGTGTCGTGGAACGGGGTGTCGACCTCCAGCAGGCACTGAGCTGTGCCTCCGCAGAATATGGCGGCGGGGGCGGCGGGCACAAGATCGCGGCGGGGGCGTATATCCCGAAAACAGCAGAAGAGGAGTTTGTAGAGCGTGTTGACAGGATACTCGGAGAACAGTTCGCTGCGGCGGGTACAGGTCATCGCTGACTTCCAGTTCGGCGGGGGCACCGGGCCGTACCTCTTCCCGGAAGGATGCACCTTTATTTTCTCGACCACCGGGCGGATCCGTCAGGTGCTGTACGAGGGAACAAGGCTCGCCACCGTCCGGGCCTCCGATGGCAGGCTGACCCTCGGCATCGGGGGGGCAAAGCGGCTGCAGGCTGTACTCCCTGCCCCGGGATACCGGGTCACGATCCGGGACGATGTGGCGGAATTCGTTGCCCGGGGAAAAAATACGTTTGCAAAACACGTTATCGCCGCAGATCCCGCCATTCGCGCGGGCGATGACGTGCTGGTGGTTGCCGGGGAAGACCGGCTCATAGCCTGCGGCGCAGCGGTCGTTTCAGGCAGGGAGATGCTTGCATTTAATTATGGAGTAGCGGTAAGAGTACGCCAGGGTAGTGAGAAAGATGCTTCCGGGAAATATCAATCCCCGCCAGATGAAGGCGATGATGAAGAAGCTCGGCATGAATGTCGAGCAGATTGAGGATGTCCAGAGTATTGTCATCAAGACCCCGAAGGGGAACTATATCTTCGATGCTGCCGAGGTCTCTGCGATGACCATGCAGGGCGTCACCACGTACCAGGTCCAGGGTGAGCCCCGTTTCGAAGCAGCAGCGCCCGATATCCCGAAAGAGGACATCACCATGGTTGCAGCACAGGCAAAGGTATCCGAGGATAAGGCACGGGAAGCACTGGTAGCAACGAAAGGCGATATTGCCGAAGCGATCATGAAGCTGGCTTAGAGTGATGATCGAAGCGGGCGACCGGGTCCTCCTCGTGGGGGAAGGAAGGGAATTTTTCGTCAAGGCCGGGCAGGGTACCCTCGGCACGGACAAAGGCCAGATCGAGCTTGCATCCCTTGTCGGGAAATCCGGCGGGGATGTGGTCACCACCCATAACGGGTCGGAGTTCACGATCCGCATTCCCCGGCCAACCGACTTTTTCACGTACGGCAAGCGTTCGGGTGCACCGATGCTGCCCAAGGACATCGGCCTTGTCATTGCCTACACCGGCATGAACCATAATGACGATGTGCTCGATGCCGGTACGGGCAGCGGGATTGCCGCCATATACTTCGGCGGCGTTGCAAAGAGCGTGAAAACCTACGAAATCCGCCCGGAGTTCTCCGCGCTTGCCATGAAGAATATCACCGAGGCGAAACTGTCGAAT
>JBAVWM010000013.1:0-2921 GCA_049697815.1 Methanoregula sp.
CGTTCATCTCGGACATGAACGAGATCCACGATGGTCTCGATATCATCATCGGGTCGCAGCATATCGGGCTGCTCATCTCGCAGGGGATCGTTGCCCGGCTGGGCGGGCGGTACACGACCCACCCGAAACTGGTCGGGGAAAAGAACGGCAGGCAGCTCTTCCGGATCACGTATTCCGTCCGTCTTCCGCGGTTCCAGAAAAATGATGTTATCAGGATCAGGAACCGGTACCTCGAAGTCGAGCGGGTGGAATCGCACCATCTCCAGGCCTTTGACCTTGCGGGCGGAACAGCGAAATCGGTGCGGGAGGACGATATCGTTAAGATCATCGGCAATTCACGGAATGCCGAGCCGGGGCTCGTGGTTTTTGCTGACGGGAAAAATATGGGGATACTGGACCCGGCAAACAGCCGGACCCGGGAATACCCGCAGGTGAAATGGCTGGACGTCCGGGCCGGGGAGCAGATCAGGTTCCTGCGGGACGGCGACCAGATGGTTTTTGTCAGGTAGGATATGCGGGTACGGGCAGTCCATAAAGAAAAGGCCGGGGACCTCCGCGCCGCGGGCTGGGTTGACAGGACCCGGGACCCGTATGCCGACGGGGATACTCTCTGGGTACCCGTTCTCCCTTCCGAATCCTGCGACCGTGAGATTCCCGAGAGGACGCGGTACCGCGGGAGGGGGTATTACATGGTCGGGGACATTGCGGTCCTTCACGGAGAAGAACCTGCACTGCACGAGATCGCATCCATTGCCGGTTTTCGTCACCCGCGGGGGATCATGTGGATCAAATCCCTGCAGGACATAACCCGGACACCGGAAGCACAGCTTGTCTGGGGGAGCGGCGGGGAGGTCTGCCATAAGGAGGCCGGGATCTCCTATATCCTTGATCCGGAAAAAGTGATGTTCTCGATGGGCAACCGCGAAGAGAAGGCCCGGATCGCCCGGATGGTAAAGGAAAACTCCCGCCCCGAGAGGATTGCCGACATGTTTGCCGGCATTGGCTATTTTTCCCTTCCGCTCGCGGGGGCAGGTGCAGCAGTTCACGCCATGGAGTTAAGTCCCGTTGCATTCGGGTACCTGGTCCGGTCCATTGAGGCAAACGGCCTGTCCGGCAGGATCACGCCATCGCTGGGCGACTGCCGTCGGCTCCTTTCCGGCACCTACGACCGCATTATCATGGGCCATTTCGATGCCGTTAGCATGCTTCCCGATGCATTGCGCCATGCAGCACCCGGCAGTGTCATCCATGTCCACAGTATCGGGCCGGTGGAAGAGCTGGTACGGGAACTGGTGGAGGGCGCAGGTTTTTCTGCCACCATCCATGTACATAGAGTGAAGAAGTACCGGCCGCATGCATGGCATATGGTCCAGGATGTGTATCTCGCATGACCACGGTCCAGACCCTTTCCGGAAAACTGGTTGTCGTCGCAGTCACCGGCAGTATTGCCGCTGTCGAGGTCGTCAGGCTGATCCACTCCCTGCGGCGGTGCGGTGCGGTTGTCCAGGCCGTGATGAGCCCGGCCGCGACCGGGATCATCTCCCCGGAATCCCTGACCTATGCCAGCGGAAGACCTGCAATCACCCGCATCACCGGGATGGTGGAACACGTTACGTACTGCGGCGATGGGGGATCTGCCGACCTCCTGCTGGTCGCTCCCTGCACCGCGAACACGATCAGCAAGATCGCGTGCGGTATCGACGATACACCCGTCACAACGTTTGCGACAACGGCGCTTGGGAGCGCTCTGCCGGTCCTGGTTGTCCCGGCCATGCACCACAGCATGTACCGTCACCCTGCGGTACGGGAAAACCTGGAACGTATCCGGTCGTGGGGCGTCGGGATCGTCGACCCCCGGATCGAGGAAGGAAAGGCGAAGATCGCGGACAATGAAACGATCGTGCTCCGGTGCGAGCGGATGATCCTCGGGCACCCCCTGCAAGGCAGGCATGTCCTGATCACCAGCGGTCCCTGCCGGGAGATGGTGGACGATGTCCGCGTGCTCACAACCCGGTCAACCGGCCTGATGGGCCGGGCGCTTGCCCTCGAGGCCTTCCGGCTCGGTGCCGATGTGACGGTCGTCCACCGGGATGCATTTCCCGTTGTAACAAACGTGCCGGCGGATTCAGCTGCGGATATGCGCGAAGCAGTACACCGCTGTTTTTCAACCGGAGGCGGTGCCGATATCTACATCAGCGCTGCCGCGATCTCGGATTTTGCCCCAAAGAAAATCAAGGGAAAGATCCCGAGCGGGAAGAAGACCACTCTTGAGCTGGAACCCCTGCCAAAACTGCTGGACGAAGTAATCCGGCAATGGGCACCGGTTACCGTAGCATTCAAACTGGGCACGGCACCGGAAAAGCAATCAAGGCAGATGCTCGCGAAGGGAGTTACCGCAGTTCTCATGAACCCACCCGGTACCATGGGAAGCCCGGAAGGGGAATACACGCTCCTCTCGGCTCATGGGTGTATGCAGCTCGCGGGATCGAAGGATGCGGTTGCCCACGCGTTCTGGAAAGAGATGATGGAGATCATCTGAAAACCGTTTACTGGTTTGGGTGGGATCATTTTTCCGTTCTGCATTTTGAGATTCCACCAATGGAAATTTGTTACGGAGTGCAGATTTTTTATTTTCCGGGTGGAAGACATCGTGCTTTATGAGTACGCCAGAAAGCGGTAAAACTTTTTTTTTTAGGATTTCTCTGAAAGTTGAATTTACCGGATGTGATCATTGGGTTGGTCATCCTCTCTCAATGATTTGCGATGAACGCCGCTGCTCCCGAAGGGGTGCCCCCGCGGCGGATCAATGATCATAACCATATGGGAAACCATTGCACTGCCCCGCCGTGCCCCGAAGGGGCCCTGAGGCGGGGAGCTCTCATAAAATTACATTATTGTAATGATTTTCATGGTTCAGATAC
>JBAVWM010000014.1:0-25473 GCA_049697815.1 Methanoregula sp.
AAAATACAGGAGTATTTCCCGGGCAACCCCCCGGATCCTGCAACGCGATCTGGCATTGACATTACCGGAAGAACTTCCGGATCAGCCCGAGCTGACCGATGCCCAGGTGCAGGCAGCAATTCGCTACAACAGCGCCAGTTACCGTGAAGATTCGATCCGCCTCATCCAGGATCTTGTTGGCGCCGGGCAAACAGGCAGCTTTGATGAGACTACCGTGCGTCTTGTGGCCAAAATTCAGAGCGATTTCGGGCTGGTGCCCGTAGATGGAAAGGTTGGCCCTGATACGTATAACCTGTTGATACGGGAACTGCAGGCAGAAGGAACCACGCCCGGAACCTGCCTTACCCTGTTCCAGCTCATAGGGCCTGAACCTCTGACATTCTTCCGCAACAGCCCTACCAGCGGTACTATAGGATCCAGATTCTTCATCAAAGCGCGTTTCGACCCGCGCTGCAATTGCGGGGACTTCGAGTACCGACAATACATAGCCGGCAACGTGGAATTGCATGATGTGGCCGGGCCCGTATTTAACCTCAACTCTCGTTTCGCCGTTCCCGGAGGTCTGCCTGCAACACTCACCGAAGACGGAGACAGCACGATACCCGCCGGAAATGCACTCCATAATTATGGCCACAGGAGTTTTATTGGCAATCCCAACTGCGATCAGTATCTGCCGGACCGCAGAACAGGATGTGAATACGAGAGCTGCGACTTTCCCGAGCTGACCCCTATCCCGGCTGCAGTCGGGGATACCGGGGACAGGTATGAATGGATCATGAGATTCCGGGGCACTATCAATCGCAAGGGTCAGGGAGTGGTTGAAGAAAAATACTGGGCGATACGCGGCACCATTGTGCTTCCACATCCATGAGGTGGCGGCAGAAATTTTGCTTTCATCAGCAGCATATGACGGGACGATTAGGAGACTTGCGTAACCAGGACTCAATGATGCAAGCGGCATGGCTGAGGTGATCTGCAGGCAGTATGCAGAGTAACTGCGACAACTGCCGCAGGAAAAACCAGCTTTGCAGCGACTGCCATTCGCGCTGCTCCTGAGACCGCGCCGCCCGGTGTGCCCGGGATCCTGTGGAGGCCCGGTCAGCTACCCGACCCGGCATTACGGGCATTCATGGAGCCCCGGTCCGGTCATGATTTCACTGCCGTGCAAGTTCACCCGGAACCGGAGGCAGCAGGATCCAGGCTGATGGTGAATGCGACCGTGCATACGCACTGCACTGCCATTATTCCAAGGGAGGGTCCTGCAAAAAAAGGGATTGCCCGCAGGTGGAATGCGGGAGGAGGTGCGGCGGGGGGAGCAGGGCAGCGTTGAATGCAAACTTGACGAAAAGACCGGGCTGCCGACCGATAAGGTGCAAAAAGCGGTACGGGAAAAAGATCCCTGTACCCGTCCATGCGTCGATACCCATGAGGATGTTCACGTGAAGGATTTCGAGCCGAACTGCAGGCAGGTCCCACCGATGCCTTAAAGAGGTGTGGGGAGATACAAAGAAAATCGATACGCGCCTTGATACCTACGAAGCGGGTTCTTTGGCGAAGATCGCCGGTCCAGACAGTACGGAATGCGGCGCGTACAAAGCCGAGGAACAATGCATGGCAAAACGGGAACCTGCGTCGGAGTGCAGGACGAAAGTGGGGAGGTCCCGGTGGACAGTCCATCTGGCCCGTACGAAGTGTTATGAGAAATGTTACTGCTTGAAATAAGCGAGGGGATTATGCAGGGCCCGGCACAAGGTAACGCAAAGATTGCCCGGGCTGAATGGGGAGGGATTTGAAGATGAGCCAGCAGATGACGGTTGATACCACAAAGAAGGTGCAGGGTGCGATCCCTTCCCGAAAGGGGATCTTCCAGAGCAGATGCAGCATATGTGGAAGGAAAGATGAGGATACAAAGAGAGGGATACTAAGACGAACTGCTGTCCGAAGATTTCAGCAAGCCTCCTTGACCAATGAGCTGCGTGACACGAAAAGGAAGGAGTTCTCAAAATCCCGGTCCGGTTACGATTTCAGCAGCGTGCCGGCCCGGACCGTGCCTGCCGCCTTCGATGGCGCACTCCATCGGGCAACAACGATGGGTGATGCCGGGATCTCGTATCAGGTTGCCCCGGGTGAAGCGGATGCTGATGTGGCTGATGGACTTTCCCTCCTCTATTCGCCGGAAGGCGTGCGGGTCACGAAAGCAGGCAGCGGCGGGTGCCAAAATGGTGGTGGCGAGTCGGTTTGTAACCTCGATAACGGCAATTACGACATTGTGAGGAACAGCAATACCTGCTGCACGAAGACCTGTACGCAGGAGCACGAGCAGACGCATGTTACCGATATTACCGGATGGGGGTGCTGCAAGGCGCTGTCAGATGCGCTGAAAAAGCCAGGTGCCAAGAGAAACGAACTGGTAACCAAATACAATACCTGGATGCAGACCGCAGTTCCGATTACAGAATGCAATGCTTACAGCCATGATGTCGTATGCGCGGACAAGATGGCGGCAGACAAAGACTGTTCCGGGAAGGGGAAGGACACCGACTGCTGTAAGGATATCCTGGATTATAAGGCACGCTATGGCGCTACTGCCAAGACTGTTTGTGCCAGTGCGCCAAAGAAGGTGGCTCCATGCCCGTTCTGATACCGTACATCCTCCCCGCGGGCAGAGTTGCATAAGGATGATGTGATGCCAGACGACCTCCGGATTTTCACGGACCGGGCGATTCCCGTATCCTTTGATACCCGGGGCTACCGGTTTTGCCGGGGCGGCAGGGGAATTCTGCATACTCCTGTAGAGGCGAACCTCCACCTCGTGTATGCAAAGGGCAGGGAAAAAATCCTGCTCCTCCGGGTTTCTGATCTCGAGGGCAAAGTGCGCATTGATACGCCAGGGCAGGCTCTTGAGTTCGTCCGCCTCTTCTCGGCACCCGATACGCATTACTTCTTTCCTGACTACCCCTACATGGAACCCCGCAAAGGCGGGGAACAGACCGGTCCGGGAGAGTATACTCCGTCTTATGCTGCCAAGATGAATCTGGCAGGGCCGGCAGCCGGACGGGAGGGGGGGGCATTTATCGTTGAGCGAAACCTGCTGGACCGGCAAAACCGGTTGTTTCGCTCCCGGGAACACGTAGGTCCCGATGGTCACTACGCCTTGGATCATGTACAAATCATTGACGCCCGGTCACCGATCTCGTACCCCTTGTATCAATAAATGAAAACGGTTCGATACGATCGTATGGTGCAACGGGGCTTATTCCGTAATACCGACTGGGTATTTGTCCCGATCTGCGCCGCGATGTACCGCAGTCACTTTCCTTGCCGCCCCTAACCAGGGGGGAACCCGTAATGCACCTGTCAATTACAGTGATAAAAAGAGGATGGGAGATTTACCGGTTCCCTTATTTTCATGGCAGCTGAATATTTTCCCGCCCAACCCAAAGGTTTAAATTAATGACGTAATTATAATGCAAATGCTCATGACCTCATTCCCCGGCTCTCCGCGCCTCCTCAAGGGGGCTATCATAGGGTTCGATGCTGCAAACCCGCTCGCAAGCATTGTCGTGTTCCAGTACAACCCCGACACGCTGACCCGCCGGCTCGAACCGCGGACCATGGGGGGGACGGAAGGTGACAAGTCGGAAGCCCTCCGCCTCACCGGTCCGCCGAAGGAGACGATCACGGTCTCCATCGAGGTCGATGCTGCCGATCAGCTGGAACGGGGAGATCCCGTGGCGGCGGCGGCCGGAGTGAACCCCCCGCTCGCCGCGCTGGAGATGCTCCTGTACCCGAAGAGCGCAACCGTGATTGCAAACGCAGTCCTCGCACAAATCGGCAACATCGAGATCATCCCTCCCGAAGCCCCGATGACGCTCTTTGTCTGGGGGCCGGCGCGGGTACTGCCCGTCCGGATCTCAAGTTTCAGCATTACTGAGGAGGCATTCGACACGCTTCTCAATCCTATCCGCGCCAAGGTGGACCTGACCCTCTATGTCCTGAGCTATGCAGACCTGAAGGTAACGCACCCCGGGTATAATCTTTTCATGGCATACCAGATTGCAAAAGAAGTGATGGCAACAACGAACACGGTAGGCAGCGTCCAGAATACCGGTGCATCATTGAAATTATTTTAGGTGAGGTATGATTTCACAGACCAGCAGGTACTATACGAACGGGGTCGCCGTCCTGGTAACTCCCGGTGGAGATGAGATCCGCTATCTGCGGCGCAGGTTCCTTCCGGACCCCGGTAAGGACAGGATCCTCGCTCTCCATATGGTTTCTGCGGGGGAACGTCCCGATATCATCGCAGCACGGTACCTTGGCGATCCCGAGGTATTCTGGCGGCTCTGCGATGCAAATGGAACAGACCGCCCGGATAGCCTGACGAAAACTGCCGGCAAACGCATAAAAATACCGTTCATTACCGGGGGCTGAACCATGGCGGACCTTGGTATTCGTCTGCAGCTCATGATCGGGCCGACGATACCAATCCCTGCACCCGGCTCTGTCATGGATGCCCTGGTCGGGCTCGAGGTACAGAACAATGACCGTGATTTTGACGCGTTCGGGCTGTCCTTTCACCTTGGCAGGGATTCTGTCACGGATTATGGCCTGGTACGAGACGGTTACCTCTCTCCGCCGAACCGGGTCATCGTCACCGTCATCATCAACGGGCTGCCTGAAGTCCTGATCGACGGGGTGATCACCCGGCACCGGCTTATCCCCAGCAACAAGCCCGGCGAGTCCACCCTTCAGGTGTACGGCAAGGATATCAGTTACCTCTTAAGCCTGGAAGAGAGGAACGAGACCTACCGCAATCAGTCGGACTCGACGATTGTCACGATGATCCTTGCCCGGTATGGCCAGTACGGTTTTATTCCGGCAATGACCCAGACAACGGATATCCCGGTCGAGACGGAGCGGGTACCAACCCAGCAGGGGACGGACCTCGCGTTCATCCGCGAGCTGGCACAACGGAACGGTTTTGTCTTCTACATTGAGCCAACGTTCCCGGGCGCGAGCACCGCGTACTGGGGGGCGGAGAACAGGACCGGCCTTCCCCAACCCCCCCTGACAATTGATATCGGGCCGGACTCCAACCTTGATTCCCCCCTGTCATTCGAGTTCAATGCGGACCGGGCCGAGGAGCCGCAGGTCACGATCCTCGAACCGATGACAAAGATGGCCATCCCCGTTCCCCTCCCGGCAAGCCTGCTGCCGTCCCTTTCCAGCAACCCGGTACAGCCCATGCGCAAGACCATACCACGGGATACGGCCAACTTAAGCATGATTCAGGCGTTGCTCCGCGGGCTCACTGGCCAGGGAAGTGCTTCCGAATCCGTTGGCACGCAGGGCATGGTCGATGCAATGCGGTACGGGCGGGTCCTGCGTTCGCGCAGGCTTGTTTCCGTCCAGGGTTCCGGCAACACGTACAACGGGACGTACTATGTCCAACAGGTCACGCACAAGATCAAACGCGGGGAGTACAAGCAGAATTTCACCCTTGTCCGGGAAGGACTGGGATCCACGATCTAGGTGAGTATATGGCTGAAAAGTTCTTCGGGAAATACCGGGGTATCGTAACCGATAACCGTGACCCGCTGATGCTGGGCCGGATCAAGGCGCACGTACAGGATGTGCTGGGCAGCAATGACAGCGGATGGGCGCTCCCTTCCATGCCGTATGCCGGGAACGGGGTCGGTCTCTTTCTGATCCCGCCCGTGAATGCCTATGTCTGGATGGAATTCGAGCACGGGGAGCCGGACTATCCCATCTGGACGGGATGTTTCTGGGCGCAGGGAGAAGTACCGGCCACCCCTGCGGTACCGGAGAAAAAGATGTTAAAGACCGATACCGGCACCATCACGCTTGATGACACCCCCGGGGCAGGGGGGATTACAATCGAGACGAGCGCCGGGATGAAAATAGCGATCTCGGCTACCGGCATCGAGATCAATAACGGGCAGGGAGGGACGATCAAGCTGACCGGCCCGAAAGTGACGATCAATGACCCTGCTCTGGAGGTGATGTGAATGCCCGGGTACCTGCTCCACCAGGGGGCTTCCGTCCTGTGCATGCATACCGGGCAGGCGCAGCCCGTGATGCCGAACCCGCGGGTGAAGGTGAGCGGGCAGATGGTGGTGACCCGGGACTGTATGTATACCGTGGCCGGATGCGCATTTCCATCGATATCATCGGGGGCTCCTCCCTGTGTCTCGGCGCAATGGATCACGGCTGCCATGCGGGTCAAAGCCGGAGGTATGCCGGTACTGATGCAGGACAGCCAGGCTGTCTGCACGCCGACCGGGACGCCACTGAATATTCTTGTAACGCAGATGCGGGTGAAAGGAATATGACAGACATCGATTTTCCCTATCATTTTGACAGAAGAGGCTGGACCGCTGTCGCAGGAGAGGACGACCATATCCGGGATATGATTGAACAGTTCCTCTTCACAAACCCGGGGGAGCGGGTCAACCGGCCGGACTTTGGCAGCGGGCTCCTGCAGATGGTCTTTGCGCCAAACAGCCCCGAGCTTGCAGCCGCTCTCAAGCATACGGTCCAGGCAGGACTGCTCCGGTATCTCGGTGACATCATCGAGATCCAGGCGCTGGACGTGGAGAGCATCGACGCAGAGCTGAGAGTCCTCGTGAGGTATAGTATCCGGAAAACGGGAGAACAGCATGCTGACACGTTCAGCCGGAGGTGCTTATGACTGCGGTCCTGACCTGTAAGGGTGAACAACGGCGCCAGGAGGTCCGGGACCGCGGGCTCAACGGCATCGATTTCATCGAAGTGCTGTGCCCGGACCAGGTTTCTCTCTGTGTTCACCTCTTCTCAAAGGGGCTGGAGACCATCCGGGCTGCGAACATACGCATCGGCGGCGGCACCCGCATCCGTGACATCCGTGTCGAAGACGTCACCATCCTGAAGCGGGAGGATCCAGAACTTGAGGACTGCCTGAGGATCCGCTTGGACAAGGCAGGCGATTTCTCGACATATACACTCAGCCTTGTCGAAGTTGAAAACGGGAATGCAACTGACAGGCCTCTGGCAGGTTTCGACCCCCGCTATGCCTCGGCAGGATTCAGCTTCAAGGTCTGCTGCGACACCGGTCTTGACTGCAAAAAGACAGAAGCCTGTCCACCGGAGAAAGAAGATGAGCCCGTGATCGATTACCTTGCCAAGGATTATGCCGGCTTCCGCCAGCTGATCCTTGACCGGCTGGCTCTTGTCATGCCGGGATGGGAGGAGAGGCACATTCCGGACCTGGGCATTGCGCTTGTGGAACTCTTCGCATACACCGGTGATTATCTCAGCTATCACCAGGATGCCGTAGCGACCGAAGCCTACCTTGCCACGGCACGCCACCGCATATCGGTCAGGCGACACGCCCGGCTCGTTGATTATGCAATGCACGAGGGATGCAATGCACGGGCATTTGTCTGCCTCAGGACCGGGAGCGACATCACCGATCTCCTGCATCCCGACGGGATGTTCTTTGTCACCGCCAGTGCACTTGATGCTCCGGAAGGCACTGTCCTGAACCCCGACGATTTAAAGGAAATTCCTCTGACCGATTATGAGGTATTCGAACCTTTAACAGAAAGCCCGGATCCCATCCCGATCTATAAAGCACACAATGAGATCCTGTTTTACCCGTGGGAGAACCGGGAATGCTGCCTTCCCCGGGGATCAACCAAAGCAACCCTGAAGGATGGATGGGTCGGGCACCAGGTGCCGGACCGGACAGGACCGGACACGGCCGGACAACAGAAAACAAAAAAAACGGACAGTGGAGGAGAAGAGCCGGATACACCCGCACCGCGACCCCGCCGCATGCTCGACAACCTGGACAAAGGGGATATTCTCATCTTTGAGGAGGTGATCGGGCCGGAGACCGGCAACCCCGCTGATGCCGACCCGGCTCACCGGCAGGCAGTCCGGCTCACCTCTGTTGAGCGGGGTCTCGACCCGCTCAACGGGCAGCCGGTCGTGGAAATTACCTGGGCACCGGAAGATGCCCTTACATTCCCGCTCTGCCTTTCGGTAACATTGCCCGCCCCGGACTGCACGTTCATCGAAGATATCAGCGTGGCCCGCGGCAACGTTGTGCCTGTGGACCATGGCAGGAGTACCGACAGCGGTGACCTTGGCACCGTGGGTATAGTCTCCAGAGTGGGCAGGTGTGACTGCCAGGGAATGGCCGATGTTGTCTCTTTGCCGGGGAAATTTTTTACGATACTGCCGGAAAAACCAGTCACGTTCCGGGAATCCCCGGATCTGGCTGCCCCTGCATCCGTCATGCTGATACAGGACCCCCGCAGGGCGCTTCCGCAGGTACTGCTGACCGGGACAGATCCGTCGCTGCCCGGTGCAGCAGCCGGCGGAACCACCCTCTGGTATCCGGGGCAGGATCTCCTGGACAGCTGGGAAGGGGACCGGGTTTTTGTCGTCGAGGTCAACGATCAAGGCTGCGCATGCCTCCGCTTCGGTGACGGCGAGCAGGGGAAGATGCCGGAAGCCGGTATGACGTTTTCCGCCCGGTACCGGACCGGCAACGGGCCGGATGGCAATGTCGGCGCAGGGGCGATTAAGTACCTTGTGCTGCGAAAGACGCACCTGAGCGGAGTATCCATCCAGCCCCGCAATCCCCTCCCGGCAACCGGAGGAACCGCGCCGGAGCCGGTCGAGGAGGTCCGGCTAATCGCCCCACACGCGTACCGGAAGAGGCTTGAACGGGCAGTCACTGCCGACGATTATGCCGAGATAGCCGCACGCAACCCGAAGCTGCAGAACGCTGCTGCGGCCCTGCGCTGGAGCGGCAGCTGGTACGAAGCGCAGGTTGCAGTCGACCCGTCCGGTACTGAAGAACTGCAGCAGGATCTGGAGAGGGAGATTGAGGGGGACCTTCACCCGTTCCGTCGCATGGGCCATGATGTCGCCGTTATAACCGCTGACTATGTACCGCTCGATCTCACCCTCACGGTCTGCGTCGGACCGGACTTCCTGGAAGAACACGTGAAGACAGCGCTGCTCGACTGCTTCAGCAACCGGATACTTCCCAATGGAACGTACGGCTTTTTCCACCCGGACAGGCTTACGTTTGGCGGCGGAATCGCCATTACGTCGGTTATCGCGGCAGCGCAGGCTGTCCCCGGCGTCAGCTGCGTCCTTGCAGTCCTGAAATGTCTGGGTGATGATGACACGAAAGCTCTGGAAGACGGGGTCCTCTCCCTCGGGCCCATGGAAATTGCCCGGCTCGACAATGATCCCAGCTTCCCCGAACATGGAAAACTTACCCTGGTTATGGGGGGTGGACGATGAAATTACCCTGTGGATGTTGTAAAGGAATATCCGTCGTGACACCGGTATCGGAAGAAAATCCTGTCGGCCAGGACAAGCTGCGTTACCGCGCCGGCACACATTCGTCATTCCTGGCATCGATGACAGCGCGGTTGTCAGCAGCAGCATACCCGGAACTTGCCGGTCTGACAACCCGGGATCCCTCCGACCCGTCCCTTGCCATGCTGGACGCGTGGGCGACCATTGCTGATGTGCTGACCTTTTACCAGGAGCGGATCGCGAACGAGGGGTTTTTACGCACCGCGACAGAGCGCCTCTCGATCCTCGAGTTGTCGCGGCTGGTCGGCTATACCCTCAAACCCGGCGTTGCTTCCAGCCTCTACCTCGCGTACAAGCTGGAGAACGGATATACCACGGAGATTCCTCTTGGGCAGCGGGCGCAGAGTCTCCCGGCCCCCGGGGAGCTCCCCCAGTCGTTCGAGACTTCGGAGGTGCTCGGGGCCCGTTCCGGATGGAACGCAATCCGGCCGCGGATGACCCGGCCCCAGAATATCCTGCTGAGAGCAGACGGTACCCTGTCGCAGGACAGGATCTTCTTGAAAGGCACGGCAAATAACGTAAAGGCAAACGACCTTCTCCTGTTCGTTTTTGAGAACTCCTCCGTGCTACGCCTGACCCGGGAGATCAATATCCAGGCTGCTGAAAACAGGACCGAGGTTCACCTGGCAATGCCACCTGAAATACCGGGCATGGAATCCCCGCAGACAATGACCGGCATCTTCACACAACTGGCACTCACGCCTTCCATCCAGCCTGCCGGAAGCCGGTTGCTGAAAAGAAGTATGAGCGACGCCATCGCGGTGAAATCCGACGTTGTTCCGCAGATGATCATGAACATGGACGTGGTACCGGGGCTGTCGCTGTATGCGGCCTGGGCAAATGCCGATTTCAGCAGGACCAGCCCGCAACTGAAGGGCATTTACGTGTTCCGCCTGAAAGCATCGCTGTTCGGATATAATGCGTTACCACCGGTAAAGGTCGCAGGGATCCCTGCAGGCCCGGGTTAACACGAGGGAAAAAATGGCAACAACGACTGATAATGACTGGCCCCCGTCTGATTATGAAGAAAAAGACAAGCTCTTTCTCGATAACGCCTACGAGGATATTTTACCGGGAAGTTATATCGTCATCCAGACACCGGGAAAAGAAGTGAAAACTTTCAAGGTCAATGCTGTCAACACCCTCCCGAGGACTGCCTACGGGATGAGCGCAAAAGCGACATTGCTGGACCTGGACGGAGCCTGGTTCGATCCCAAAGTTGACGATATGAAAATTATCCGGAAGAGCGGCGTTTTCGCCCGGAGTGATCCGCTTGAACTGGCGGAAGAACCGGTTTTCGATAGTAACGGATTCGTGGCAGATATTTCCGGGGGTGAAATCGAACTTGACGGCCTCTACGACGGACTCCAGTCGGGCCGCTGGATCATCGTCTCCGGCGAACGGACAGATGTTCCCGGCACGACCGGGGTCGTGGCAAGCGAGCTTGCCATGGTGTCGGGTGCCCGGCAATACGTCGATCCCGCAGTGCCCGGAGATACTGCCCATACGACATTGACCCTTGCTCAACCCCTCGCGTACAGGTACAAACGCGACACGGTCACCATCTCCGCGAATGTTGTGAAGGCAACCCATGGCGAGACCCGCACCGAAACACTCGGTAGCGGCGACGGGAGCAAACCCCTGCAGCAGTTCGCCCTCCGCCAGTCCCCGCTCACCTATGTCTCTGCACCCACGGCCAGCAGCGGTACCGCATCCACGCTCCAGGTCCGGGTAAACGATATCCTCTGGCATGAGGCGGACACTCTTGAAGGGCTTGCACCGGCAGCCCGGAGCTTTATCACAACAACCGATGACGATGCAAAGACCCGCGTCACCTTCGGGAATGGCCGGCAGGGCAGCCGCCTTCCCACCGGCGTGGAAAATGTGAAGGCGGTGTACCGCACCGGGATTGGGAGCGCCGGGAACGTGAAGGCGGGGCAGGTAAGCCTGCTCGCCACAAAACCGCTTGGCGTAAAGAGCGTCAACAATCCCATCCGGGCCTCGGGCGGGGCGGACCGGGAGACCCGGGACCAGGCCCGAAGGAATGCGCCGCTCGTCACGATGGCCCTCGACCGACTGGTCTCCGTGCAGGATTATGCAGACTATGCACGGACCTTTGCCGGGATCGGGAAAACCGATGCCCGCATGATCACGGACGGCTACCGCCAGGTCATCCACTTGACGATCGCCGGGGCCGATGACATACCGATCGACGAGACCTCCGACCTCTACCGCAACCTGCAGCTCGCACTGCAGAAATACGGAGATTCCTACCAGCCATTCGTTGTTGCAGTGCGGGAGCTTCTAGCGATCCTGATCTCTGCCAATGTAAAACTCCTCCCGGATTATGCATGGGAAACCACTGAACCGAAGATCCGTGCAGCCCTCCTTGAAGCCTTCAGTTTCGACCGGCGGGAACTGGGGCAGAAGGTGTTCCTGAGCGAGGTCATCAGCGTCATCCAGGGTGTCGGTGGCGTTGACTACCTTGATATCCTGGATTTCAGAGGTATTACGCAGGCCGAGCTGCTGGAGATCATGGACGGGTCATCCGGAACAAGAAAAGGCCCCGCCACACCCGGAACAGCGACCAGGTTGCGGCGGTGTCCCGCAATCAGCGCCAGCGTGGCAAGGCCCGATCCGAAAGATCCGGAACCGGTAAAAAAGATCCTCCCGGCACAGCTGGCATATCTCCTGCCGGGCGTGCCTGACAACCTTGTCCTGAACGAGGTGAAGAAATGACTCTCCCCGCAGACTACCTGTATGCCCGTCTCCCGGCAATCTACCGGATCCGCGATGCGGAGCAGGGCTTTATGCTCCGTGCCCTCCTTCGGGTTATCGGGGAGCAGGCGGATATCCTTGAAGATGACATTTCCCGGCTGTACGACAACTGGTTCATCGAGACCTGTGAAGACCGGGTCGTCCCCTATATCGGCGACCTGCTCGGGTACCTCCCGCTCCACAACACCGGTGAACCCTTAAAAATGGGATCCGCACGTGACCGGGACCGGACACGCATCCTGATCCCCCGGCGGGACGTGGCGAACACGATCCGGTACCGGAGGCGCAAGGGGACACTCGCTCTCCTCGAGCTTCTGGCAGACGATGTCGCAGACTGGCCTGCCCGGGCTGTTGAGTTCTACCGGTTGCTGGGATGGACACAACCCCTGAACCACCAGCACCTGTTGCGGGGGTGCACGACCGATATCCGGGATGGAGACCAGCTCGAATGCATTGACGGACCGTTTGATTCGATCGCTCACTCGGTCGATATCCGGAGGATTGGATCCCGCCATGGAGCGGGGAGGTACAACATTCCTGATGTGGGTGTCTTTGTATGCCGGCTGAAATCGTATCCGGTCACAAAAACACCGGCATTCCATGTCGATGCACCCGGCCCGCAGAAGGTAGCAATCCCATCCAATTATACCTTCAGTGTCCTTGGTAACGACACCCCGCTCTTCACCCGGCCGGTCCGGGAGATCGATCCCAGGCATATCGCAGAAGAGATCAACCTTCCGGTGCAGGTCCGCAGGAGGGCCCTCGAAGAAAGGGGCGAAAGGGACAGGGATACCGGATACTCGCGGGCTTCCGATGCCTATTATGGACCGGAAAAAAGTATGGCAATCTGGGTTACCGGCTGGCCCCCTGCAAAAGGTACGGTAAAAGGGACCATGAAGATGGTACCGGCGGGCCAGATCATCCCGGCGGACTTAAGCGACTGGAAATATACCGTACCGAAGAACCATGTCGCGGTCGATCCACTCCTCGGCAGAATCAAGTTCCCCGGGGCGCAAAAAAACCCGGTAAACGTCTTTGTCCAGTACCATTACGGTTTTTCTGCCAATATTGGCGGCGGGGAATATTCCCGGCCAATCCCCGGCCCGGATCTCCGGGCTGTATCACGGATACGCAACACCGACCTTAAAAAAACGGATCAGTTTGGTGCCCGGCTCGCTGCCGCAGACAGCACGGGTGACCCTGTATCTGCTTACATACGGGAGCACCTGTCTCCGGATACAAAGGGACAGCTCCAGGTACCGGCCTCTCCCATCCTGGGCGGGTTGCTTGCCCGCGACCTGGTTGCCCTTCTTGCCGATGAGGCGTTCTACGATCCCGGACGGTTCAAAAATACTGAACTGAGCTCTCCCGAGCTCACCGACCTCCTCGGCAGGAACGTGGAGGGCGACCAGATCTTCCGCCGCAACCGGTTGCTCCTCGAAGCGGCATATCCGGATACTATTGCGACAAGTTACCGGATGTACCGTGTCGGCGAACAGGAGAACTACAAAAAGATCAATGATGCGCTCGTCCACTGGCAGGAAGACAGGCCCGTGCATGCGGTAATCGAGATTACCGACAGCGGGGTTTATGTCGAGCCGATCGCGATCAACCTGGAGCCGGGGCAAAGCCTGTACTTCCGGGCTGCGGATGCACGGCGCCCCATTATCCGGCAGTTGAACTGGGAGACGTCCGGGCCGGATTCCGTCAGCATCTCAGGAGGAGAGGGCAGCCGGGTCATTCTGGACGGGCTGCTGGTAACCGGAAGGGGTATCCGCATTACCGGACCCGATGTTGCCGATGAAAAAGCCGGAGCAGGGGAAGATCTTTGCGAGGTCGTATTCCGGCATTGCACGCTCGTGCCCGGCTGGTCGATCGACAGCGAATGCTGCCCGGAGCACGGGAATGAACCCAGTATCGAACTGATGAACACGCGTTCGCAGGTTCGCATCGAGAAGAGCATCATCGGCTCGATCATGGTGACCGCGGACACGGTCCGGACCGAACCGAACCGGATCCTGATCAGGGACAGCATCCTTGATGCAACCGGCAGCGACCTTGATGCCATCAGTGCCCCGGACGGGCTGATTGCGCACGCGGCCCTCTTGTTTGAGCGCTGCACGGTTCTCGGGACTGTCTCGGTGCATACCATCAGGCTTGCCGGGGACAGCATCTTCACCGGCAGGGTTACAGTTGCCCGGAGCCAGGCGGGCTGCATGCGCTTTTGCTATGTCCCGCCCGGGTCACGGACACCCCGCCGTTTCAGGTGCCTGCCCGACAGCCTGACCGCGGAAGCAGGCCTGAGCGATGGTGAGAAGGAGAATATCCGCAGGCGTATCCAGCCGTATTTCACGAGCAGACTGTACGGCATGCCGGGCTATTGCCAGCTCGGAGCCGGCTGTGCGGAAGAGATACGGTGCGGTGCTGAGGACGAGTCGGAGATGGGGGTATTCCATGACCTGTACCAGCACCAGCGCGAAACCAATCTGCGCCTGCGGCTTGATGAATACACACCGACCGGTATGGAGCCCGGGATTATCTTTGTAAATTAGGAGGTTAACGATGGCAAAGAAAGTTACAGGTAAAAAAACGGTAGCCGGATCCGCTGCTGACAAAAAACCGCAATCAGCCCGGAAGATGGCCCGGGCAGGAGAGCCTGAGATACCGGTGGATCGCCCACTGCTTCCGGTTAACGCCGGGCAGCTGGAGACCACCTGCGGGGAATTCCGGGGGGACTGTACCCGCGATACCTTTGAACCGGCGAAACACTACTCCAGCGTGCTGATGCAGCAGGGCAGAGTACAGCTGGACGCTGACTGGAACGAGCAGGCAGATATTGTCCTGCATTACCTTCGGGCGATGGCACGGGATATCATCGGTCCATTCGGAGGGCCGGATAACGGCGGGTTCGACATCGGGATTAGCGCAGCGAACAGGGATCTGACCATTCTCAAAGGGCATTACTATGTCGATGGGATCCTGTGCGAGAACGAAAATACGGTCGCCTATTCCGGCCAGCCCCACCTGCCCTTATTACCTTCGGAGAAGGACGACCTGGGGAAATTTTTCAAAGAAAATATCCCGTTCCTGGTCTATCTCGATGTCTGGGAACGCCATATCACCTGGTTTTACGATCCCAAGGTCCGCGAGATTGCCCTGAACGGCCCCGATACGGCCACGCGTTCGCAGGTCATCTGGCAGGTGAAGGTACTGGCTGCGGACAACCTGCCGGCAGATAAGAAGATCCAGGACGAATTTATCAAGAAGATACTGCCGGCGGGCTGTAAGGACATCCAGGACTTTATCCGGAACACCTGGAGCAGATTTAATTTCCGCACGGGCACCATCCCGCAGTTAAAGGTGATGGCAAAGACGCCCGACGATCCCCTGTCGGTATGCATCCTCCAGCCCGGTTCCCGGTACCGGGGACCGGAGAACCAGCTGTACCGGGTCGAGATCCATGCGCCGGGTACAGCCTGTGCAGCCGGCACCACGAGCTGTGCTACGTTCAAATGGTCACGCGACAACAGCTCGGTCAACTATCCAGTCGTTTCCATGACGGAAAATACCGCCACCCTTGCAAACCTCGGGCGGGACGACCGGTCTACAATCAGGGAGGGGGACATCCTGGAGATCGTGGATGACTTCCACAGCCTCCGGCAGGAACCGGGGTATCTTGTCCGGGCCGGATCTGTCGACCGGTCGGGCATGAAGGTCACCTTCGCCCCCGACGTAATCGCCCCCACAACGGGCAGTAATGTCCTGCTGCGCCGGTGGGATCACCGGGAGGAGCTCCTGAAAGACGGCAAAAAACTCATTGACGGGGGGATCCCTGTCGAAGAGAGTGCTGAGGCAGAGGCGTGGACAGACCTGGAAGACGGCATACAGATCCAGTTCCAGCCGAAGGGGAATTATTACCAGACCGGTGACTACTGGCTTATCCCGGCACGCACGATTTCAGGAAATGTCGGATGGCCCTGGGATGAGACAGGCTTCCAGCCCCGCCCGCCCCACGGCATTGCACACCACTACGCACCGCTCGGAGTCGCGTTCAGACAGAATGAAGAATTCAGCATCTGCAGTTGCCGGTGCGTATTCAACCGCCCCTGTGGAACTGCAGCGTTCAAAAAGACCGGGGACGGTTAAGGCAGATCCGGCTGGCGGCGATCTCCGGGAGAACCCGGATCCCGCGATCGCTATTTATCATCATCGCCCGATTTTAATCCTGTCGAATACCCCGGGTTCTGGTGAACCCATGCTCATCTTCAGGATCTGATGAGCTACCAGGACTTCGCCATGTCAGGCCGGGTCCTGCCGGTGCTGCACCCGGGCTTTGCCAAAAAAGCGGGGGGCTGTTCATGACCCGGATCCCGTGATCGCCGGAGGGGTTGTCTGCGCTTCTGCCGGGCCGGGCAGCTGCGCCGGCACGAGGCCTGCAATGGCTGCGAAAATTCCCGGAACGCCTGCTTCACCTCTTCGTTATTCCCACATAATTCCGGGACTTTCATCCACATCGATAGGTATCGCTTTTTGATCAGCTTTGGCAGGAAGACAAAGGGCGGAAAGAAGGGGCCGGCAATTGCGAGAGAGCCAGTATCCCGGTTCTCGTGTGAAAAAGGTCGGTTATGGTGCCGGACCTTTATCCGGGCTTTCCAACGGAAATCAAAAGAAATATTGCTCTGAGAGATCATGCAGGAAACTCTTATGTTCCCGGGGGCTTTGCCCCCGGCCGCTGGGGCACTCCCCCATTGCGCTGCCGACGTATAACCTGCAGCCTCCCCCGGGTCATCGTTGTGCGCCCTATGCCCCCGTGGGAGATCTACAGGCGCAGGAGGGGGGCATTATTTCATGAAAAAATGTCTTCGTCAGAGCGATTTTTTCAATAATCAATGGTGAATTCTTTAAAAAAGATCGTTTATGAGATATCATAAGGGGTAATTGTTGAGAGAATTCTCTCTTCCAGGTTGCGGTATTTCTGGATATTCTCAACGTCTGAAATAAACGCAAATTCATAATCGTGATGAACGGTGTAGAAATTTTTCATTTTATAGGCCAGAGGATATGCATCAGAACCAACGGGCATCGTTACAGTGTAACGTATGGTCATGCTGTTACCGCTCCTGTCATATTGATAATCTCCAACTGCGAATCCGGCAACATCCGGATAATTATCTGTTACCCTGTCCTTTGCCCACTTTATATCCTGATCGATTCCGAAGTTCTGATGCGCATTATCTAATACATCGGACGTAAAGGAAACAACTTTTTGTTTGCCATCAGCGCTGGTGAATGTTACAATGCGCGTTGGTTTTTTCAAACCAGCCGTCTCTCCGAAATAAAAAGGTCCGATTGTTTTCAACTCGGTCTCATAACATCCGGTTCTTTCGACAGGTTTGCAGAAATAGGAAGTATAGGTTGATTTTGTTATATTCCACGTCGAGGGATAATCCATACTGAAATCACTATCAGTATATCGCAGGAACTGGATTTGAGAAACGTCGGTAGGATCTGCCTTTACTGATGGTGTTGCGTTCACGGTAGCAATCATTGTTGTTGGGCTTGTTGTGGGGGTTGTTCCAGGAACAGATGGTGAAACAGTTGGTATCCCGGAAGTCAGCATCAGGGTAGGATCAGTGGTTATTCCTTGTTCGGGTGGTTTTGAGGTTGTTTGAGTGCAACCACTCAGTAACGCCAGACCCGCGATCAAACATAATAAGAAAATTTTCCGAACCATAATACACCTCAATTCTCTCTTTCCACCTTAACCTTCTTATTTATCATCGATAAAAAATCAAATTATGGTTATTGAAAGATCGGAAATACACTTTCACGAGAGATAATACCTAAGCCGGTCGGATAAAAAAAGTTTTAAAAAAGTACATAAAAAATTCACATAATTCACCGTTGATTGTGTATTTCCATATTCTTCGGACCAGACCGAAATAAGCGGTGTCTCTGTCGGGTTTTCCCTCATGAGTCCTGATTCCCCCCACCTGGCGGGACGCCCGCGCTCCACCGGTCTCTGCAAAGGTAAAAAATACCATTATCAGCGCAGAGGAAGGTCGCCGTCCGGTTCGTGAGAGCGGCTCCCTTCTCATCGTTTGGATTTCCGCCGATGGATACTCGCCCGCGCAAGCATCCCCCGGACCGTGGGCTCCCGTGCGAGGGCCTCCATCCGTGTTCGGACAGCGGGATGGTTCTCGAAAGCTGCCGTGAGCAGTGCAGCCTCATCCACCATGGCCGGGTCCGGTTCCCCGTCGCGTGTCCCAAGCGGGGTTCCCGGCAGCGGGAGGAATGGCAGAAAATAGACGGCGTCTGCACCGAGTTCGACGACTTTTTCCACATAACCCTCCCGCATCTCTGCAGTTTCCCCGGGCAGGCCGATGATCAGCGACGCGATCGAGAAGATGCCGGCATCAGCAAGGAGAGAAAACGCCTTTTTGTGTTTTTCAAACGGGATCTCCTTTTTGGTGACGTTTCCAAGAGCCGGGTCCGTGGTCTCGACCCCCACGGATACCCGCAGGAAATGTGCAGCGGCAAGGTGCATTGAGAGTTCCGGCACGCGGACAAGGTCATCAGACCGGGCAAAGAAGATCATAAACAGTGGCAGGGGACCGCCGGATAACAGCTCACAGACACGGATGGCCCGCCGGGGGTCTGCCGTGAAATTATCGTCCGCGATCTGAATCATCTGCGCCCCGGCCTCCGCAAGTGCCCGGATATCGTGGACAACGAGCTCCGGGGTCCGGGCCCGCCACCGCCGGCCATAAAAGCGGGTGGTCTCGCAAAACGTACAGCCGTGGGGGCACCCCCGGCTCGTCTCGAGGAGGAATACACCGTCCGGCGGAGGTGGTATCAGGTGGCGTGCGGGGGGCCTGAGCTGATCGAGGGGATCGATCAGCTCCCGCGGTGTGGTCCTGACCACCGTACCGTTCTCAGTAAAGCAGATCCCGTTCACCCGTGCCGAGATCCCGTTCCGGACAATATCCCGAACGGTTCTTTCACCTTCACCGAGAACGACAGCATCTGCCCCTCCCTCCAGGATCGGGACCGGAAACATTGTTGCGCCATGCCCCCCGGTAATGACCGTACCGGAGAACCCGGCACTCCTCAAGGCCCGGATAAGTTCGATGACCGGCCGGACCGATGTTGTCCCCATGACGGTGATGCCGACAAGGTCCGGAGATCCCATTACTGCCTGCCTGACTGCCTCGTCCATCCCCATTGCGGTGGCATCGGTGATCCGGACCTCTGCAATATCCTCCAGTGCCGCTGCAAGTACGGCAAGGCTGAACGAGCCGAAATTGAACTTCGACTTTTCCGGAGGCTTAAGTAAGTGAACCCTCTTCATCAAACACCACCGGAATCCCTGCCAGATCAAGGAGTATTTCCGGGGATTGTTCCCTGAGCACTTCTGCAAGGTACAGGGCTGCTTCCGTCTCCGCCCGGGCTATGGCGCAGAAAACGGGGTCCGGCTGTCCCCCGCACATCAGGTCCGCCACGGCAAAACAGGGGCCCCCGCAGATGGGAGAAACCCAGCAGCCCGCGCACGTGCGGGCCTGGTAAGGCCGGCCGGTGCCGGCAGTAAATCGGGCTCTCCGTTCGTTGTCAACCCCGGTATCCAGGTGGCCCAGCGCATACTCTGGAAGGCCGGCAAATCGGAAACAGGGATAGAGCGTCCCGTCGGGCCCGACAGCAAGGAAGGTCCGGCTGGCATCACAGGCAATGCTGGTATTGAAATACCCCATGACCCGCTGGAGACGCTTTTTAAACCGGATATGGGTCGGGAGATCTTCACCAAGGGCCAACCGCCGGACATAATCCGCCATGAACTGCCGGTAGGCCAATAGATCCGACTCATCCAGCCGAAGGGCAGGGTTATTGGCAAGAGCTACCGGGACCAGTTCGATCCTGCGCACGCCAAGGCCGGCAAGAAAATAAAATACGGAAGACGGATCGGTTCCATGGCACAAGACCGATGTCGTGCTGAACGTGTCTCCCATGATGGGCACTACCTGCCGGATCGCCCGGCATACCCGGTCAAAGCTCGGACCCCCGGTCTTATCCAGCCGGAACCGGTCATGGACCTTTGCCGGACCATCGATGCTGATCTTGAGATTCCAGCCATACTCATGGAGGTTGGCGATCAGGGGGTCATCGAGCAGCGTCCCGTTTGTCGTGAGGTACAGGTCGACCGGCCTGCTGCTTTTAGCCTTATGTTCCCGTGCGATCTCCCCAATCGTCCGTACCAGGGATGGACGGAGCAGTGGTTCGCCACTGCCAAGGTGCACGGACACTGCGCAGTTCTCCGGGCTGTCTGAAAAGAGGAGGTCTAATGACCGGTGCAGGACCTCTTCCCCCATTGGTTGCCGTGCTGGGAGCGTTGACGATTCCGCGCAGTACAGGCACTGCAGGTTGCAGTTCCCGGAAATATCCAGAGCCAGAGAGCGGACCGGGTATGAACGGGCATTTACCTGCAGGGAATCGTCCGGGCAGACACATGCCGGATCAAAGGTGATCTCGCGGCCAAGAAACCTGAAGCGGTGGAGCGGCTCAGTTTGCGTCATGGCAGGACCTTCAGGAGATCCCTGCGAGCACGAGCAGGTCTGGTTTGTGGGAAACCGAGCCGTAAATCGCAAGCGACAGCTCGCAGACCTTCCGCACGTATTCGCATTCATCTTCCCCGCAGACCGAGAGCATGGCCGGGCACCCCCCGCCGCAGAGTGGAAGCGCCCAGCATTTTTTGCACTCATCACGCCGTTCCTGTGACCGGGCCCACGCCCGTCCTTTTTCCACCCACCCGTGATCCGGATCACTGATATGCCCGAGTTCCAGGGCAATATTACCGGCATGCAGGACGCACGGGTAGATCGTGCCATCGCAGGACATCCCGAATATGGAGGTGCCGGCACCGCAGAACGATGCCCGGGGGGTACGGCAGATCAGCTGGAGTACCCGGGTGCTGAACCGGTCGTCAAGGGGCGGTTTTCCCCCCCGTATTCCCCCGATAACCGACCATGCAATCTCCTCCAGGTCACGGAAATACTGCTCCCGTTCCTCACGTGTCAGGGAGAGCGGATGACCGGCCGGGAGCCGGACTGCCTGCGCCTTGATCGCATCGACCGGAAGCGATCCGAGATATTCCTCGGCAAACCTGAGCCGCCACCCGTGCCGCACGACACTGGATCCGCGGACAAACAGGTTTTTTGTTCCATGTTCCCTGATGCGACCGAGGAACTCCAATACCTTTGCATGCGTTGGATTGCCGTCGCGATCCGGCCGGACCGCATCGTGGACAGGTGCCGGCCCGTCGATGCTCAGGATGACGGCAAAATTCCCCCGTTCGAGAAGAGGGACGGCTGTTTCCGGGTCTGCCGTACCGTTGGTGGTAATGGAAAAGGTGATGCAGGAACCGTTTTTTTTCTGCGCTTCCGTCACGGCTGCTTCGATCGCGTCCTGGTTCATCAGCGGTTCGCCACCGTAGAAGTGGATATTGTACTCGTTTGCCCCAACAATTGCGTCTGGCAGGGTACGGACCAGCTGCCGGGCAAGATCCGGTGAGAGTTTTTTTTCGCGTTCGCCCCCGTACGAGAACCGCCCCTGATGGACAAAACAGTACGGGCAGGCAAGGTTGCATTCCTGGGTGGTATTGACGAGGATCTCGATCCGGTCGCAGGCTGTCACTGCAGCAGGCGGTGCCAACGGTGCCGGCATGCCGGATTCCTGTAAAGGAACATCCCCGCCACGGGCAGGGAAGATCTGAACGGATTCCGGGTCAAAAATGAAGGATGAACCCCGGAATTCAACGGTGTGCAAATTCATTTCTTAATGTTAACGTCCCCTCTCGCAATCCCGCAGGGGCCCCCGTTGGCACAGAGCAGTTCGTCAGCGATTCTGCCAATCTTTCCCTGGATCTCATCCACGATGCTGATGAGCTTCTTTACTTCCAGTTTCTGCTGTTCTGTCAGTTTTGGTTTTCCGACTGCCCTGCCCGGATCCGACTCCAGTAGCTTCCGGAATCCCGGATCGGTCAGTGCCTTGTATACCAATTCCCTGTTTTTAGGATTCGCCATAAATGTCACCTTCCTGAATATGCCAGGTAATTGCTGGTATGAAATTTGCAATATATAATGATTTGGAATTGTTCCCGAGGGGTTCCTTCCCGATTTTTTTCATCGGCACTCATTGAGATGAATGCATATCACCGGCTCGTGCATCAGGCTTCCCGGGCATCTGTTCCCACACATGATGGTCGAAAAAAAAGATTGGTTTCCTTTCTTTCGGCGGGGGGCCAATTACCCTCCAGAGCGGGTATCCCGTTATGCTGGTGCTGCATCCGGGGCGGGCTCATGTCGCCGGCTGTGATGAGGGTTCCTGGGAATGCCTTGACAGCACGTTCCTGCACGGCAGCAGAGGGGGTAGCGTTTCTCCCTTTGTCGCGATGTTGGTACTCTAAGTCCCCTTCCGCAATCATCTCAAACCGGGATGCACCCGTTATACCCGTCCAAGGCGGCACTTCCTGAACGAGGACCGGCTTGTACCGGCTTATGACCGGGAACCCGATGCCAGAACAGAACGGATTAAACAGGGGTACCTGGACAAATGAGCTCTTGCGGGAGGTCCCCCCTTTTCCGGCATAAACCCGCCTGGTACCACGCCGTTGTGGCGGTCCTTATCAGCCGCAGGATTGTCAGACGATTGGGTCAGGCACCGGGTTACCGGAAAAGCTCGTGAAGGTAAAAGCGGTACTGGCCGAGTTTCCCGTCAAAATTTGATGCCCCGATGTACATGACGGCCCCCGTTTCCGTTGCAGCCTTAATGCCGGTCTTCATTGCATGCCGGATGGAGGTCTCATCAATGCCATTAAATACAATTTCATACACGGAGGCAACGCCATCCGGGACCAGCGAATCGGGGATACAGCCCTTCAGGCCCGGACACCAGACATGGTTGGTGCTCGCCGGCATCGGGAATTGGTAGTTTTTGCACCCCACCTTGGAACCGCTGGCAACAATGCCTCCTGCAAAACTGGTTATGATTCCCCTCATCCCGGTGATTTTTTCTATTGCAGCAACAGCCCCCGAAAGTGCCGACCGCTGGTCCTTACCCATGATCAGGAAGTTCCCGCCGGCAATGCCCTTCACGGTTCCGAACCGTTCCTCTCCCACATACTCGCCTTCCATCACCGGGATCTTCCAGCATCTCCTGCCGCCAACCATGCACCGCTCTTCATACCGGTCCCCGAAATAGTGCATCCGTGTATGGAACCGGGAGTCCGCATCGGGAAGACCGTCAAATGCAGACGCGGTCGGTGCCGGGAGGATACACTGGGAGATCCTGCCGGCGACATTGGACCGGATGTTCTTCTTATCGGCACAAATCAGGATCGAGACCCCCGGCCTGCCATCCGGGGTCTCTTCTGAAGAGAGGTACCGTTCGATCCCTGCCTCGCAGGGGCATCCGATCTTGGAACTCGCAAATCCTGTTGCTTCAACCGCGGCCTTATACGCCCATTCCGGTGTCGCTGCCGTGATGATGACCCTTGAGAGCCAGACCGGGAATGCCTCGGCAAAGGTGTCAAGTATCCCGGTGCCGTTGATCTCCATCGACTCCCCCGTCCGGATACATAATGCCATCCTCGGTTATGATAATGTCCATCCGGATATCATTGTCATCAACGGGCAGTCGCTCAACTTCCTGGCAGGCAAATGCAACCCCGATCTTCCGCAGGCCCGGGTTTTTTGACAGGAACCTGTCATAATAACCGGCACCGTACCCGATCCGTCCCCCGGTCCGGTCAAACCCGAGCATCGGGAGTATGATTGTGCCGATATCCTCCGCAGCTGCCGGAATTTCGCTCCCGATCGGTTCAGGAACGCTGAACGTGCTTGGAACAAGTGCAGAAAAATCCCTTAAATAGGAAAGTCTGAGGCTTATGTCTTCTTTTACGATGATCGGGACAACAACCGGATTTCCCTTACCGAACAATGACAGGATCAACGGCTTTGTATTGACCTCTTTTTCCTTTGAGGTAAACACCATGACGCTCTCGCCGTCCCTGATGATCTCCATGAGATGACGGCAGATCCGGTGGCTTTTCTCCAGCCGCTCTTCTGGTATCATCGCGTCCTTTTTCTGGCGCAGGATCTTCCGAACGCGGTCTTTCTGCTCACTCATGGCCAGTAGTATACCGGCGAGATATTTATGGTTTTATATGTTCCGGCTCTGGATCCGCCGGCAGTATTCTGCCTGGGAAATGTCCGATATCATATTTGCTTTTACCAAAGTATACAGCGGTCTGTTGAATGCCATGTACATTCAGCTGCACCCTTTTTCCGGCAACTGTCAGGCTTGTGCGTGGATTATCTCATATCGGAACCGGATTCGGGAACCCCCCAACTCATCATACCGAAGGCCTGCACAAGGCACTCCCTCTGCACTGGCGGCCCACGGCTGCCCTGCCATGCGGGAATACAAAAGTCAGCGCAGCACCTCCTGTCAGACTTTTTATAAAAACCCTTAACCATTCAGCGCACGTGTAAGAGAGTGGTGATATTCTTGGAAAGACAGCCCGTTAAATCCCGGATTCTGCGCTCTGTGGGATATGATGACAGCGCAAAAATCCTGGAGATAGAATTTCACACAGGTCTCGTTTACCAGTATTCGGGGGTCCCTCCAAAAGTCTACGCGGATCTCATGCATTCAGACGAGATTGGAAAATACTTTTCCGAGAAGGTCCGGCCCCGGTTCCGTACAAAACAGGTTGTCGCTACATAGTATCCCGGGAATTCCTGCACGACAAGGACCGACTCCCTCATGATACTTATTTGTGCGAACACTGCCGGAATTTTTCAATACCATTTCATTTTTTTTGCAATGCACTCCTTTTAAAAAAATTTCCGGTTCGCCAAGACCCCGTAAAATCCTTAAACGGCCCCCCAGGGACCGCATATTTCGCCTTCGTCCCTAAACCGTAAAAGCCGGCCCCGGCTCCGGAAAACCCACCACCCCCGCAGGCAAGGGGGTGCTCCGGAATGCACATTTTATCCAAGGTATAAAACCGCCTTTCGGATGTGAACCCGACACAATAACAGCCTGCCTCACGCATAATACACCCGGACCCCCTTATACAGGAGGACTACCGTTGGAATGCGATAAAAAAGGCTTGAGTAAAATATATGATGGAATTTCTGCATTCTCTATCTCTATCTCAACCAGGTTAGCAAAAAAGGATACGAAACGGACATTTTTTTGTACATAATGCTGGCAGCGGATGACCCTATTAATTCC
>JBAVWM010000015.1:0-6648 GCA_049697815.1 Methanoregula sp.
GGTCACGACATGACGTAACCGTCTTTTCCGTTGTGGATTGGTCAGCACCAACCAGTTCGCATTCGAAAACAACCCGTGAGAGAAGACAGTCGATGCAGGTCTCTGTAAGTTTCATGGCTGTAGGGGAATGGTTAACATGTGAAAATAAAATGGGGCCACTGAGATTTGAACTCAGGTCAGAAGACCCCCAGTCTCCTAGGATGGCCAGGCTACCCTATGGCCCCGTCCTCCTACTATTGGATGATATCATTTATGTATCTTGTTGTACGCGGAAACGGGCGTTGATATAAAGGGGGAGATATTCCGTCGGGGACGGACCAAAGGTTGTCAAGTTTGAACTCCCCGACCCGATCAGGTTCCCGGGTTCCGTGTCCGTGATCTGGATTGTGCCCTCTATGGCACTTATCTCGCCCAGCAGCTGCCGTTCCCGCATGGACCAGAAAACAGCCCTTCGTCCGCAAAGATGCCTGACGTTCCGTGGAACCGTTTTTTCCGGGAATGAAAAAACAATACATAGTTATTCTTTTATAAGGTATTATCAATGATACACGGTAGTACAGCAGGAGTTGGACTATGGTAAAGGACAAAATCTCTTCATTTATTGACAGGCTTGGTTCCATAGACGGGGTCGCAGCATGTGCCCTTGTATCCCGGGACGGCATAATTTCCGGAAAACATTTCGACCGCGAACTGAATGAGCCGTGGTTTGGCGCGCTTTCCGCCACTATTCTTGCTTCTGCTGAATCACTCGGGAGCGTCACCAAGAGCAGCCCCCTGCTCTCGGTCACGATCCGGGCGCAGGACACTCCTGTCATGATCGTGAGAGCAGGGGAAAATTTTCTTATTGCCGCAATCATACGCGAGGATGGGGATCTAACCACAGTACATGCGGAGATACTTGACGTTGCACAAGAGATTGGAGTGGCAATGTGATGTATACGATATTAGTCGTGGACGACAGCCGGTTTATTGTGGATGTATTCGTAACCATGCTTGAACGCGGAGGTTATCGTACCGTTGCTGCCTATGGAGGGAACGAATGCCTGGAGATCTTAAAGACCATGACTCCCGATCTCATTCTCATGGATATCATGATGGAACCGGTGGACGGTTGGGAGACTCTCAAGCGTATCAAGGAAGACCCAAAAACCAAGGAAATCCCGGTCCTGATGCTTACGGGAAAGCAGCTCACCCCGGCGGAAGCGCAGGAATACGGGATCTATATCGAAGACTATGTTTTAAAACCGATCACCAGCCGCGAACTCTATGACGCCATAGAGCATGTACTCAACCGCCGCCGGTCCATCAAATCCGATATCGATCTTGCAAGAGAGTCGGGATTTGATGAGGAGATCATCTCCGAGTATGCCCGCTTAAGCAAGAGCATTGACGTGAACCACCGCCTCGTGAAGATCCTGAAGACCACCACTGATTTCAATAACTCAAAAGTCCGCGACAGTGACGAGATCTCCCGTGCCATCGAAAGCATGGATATGAACATCAGGTTCCAGGAAACCCGACTCCAGCAAATCAAGGCAGAGATGTCAGGTGCCAAATCCGGGATCTGAAATCCTCCCTCTCACTCCGTTATCCCTGAATACCCCGCAGGAACAGGCTATAGGGGATCATGAAGCCGGATCTCATTTCCCGACATCATGAGGGAGTCGACGGACTGGCGGGAGACCCGGGATATTCCGGCTCTCATGTACTCGGCAAAAAGATCTCTCCTGAAGAAAGCAGAGAAACGCTACCTGAATATCGAGGATTTATATCGAGGATTTGTCTACGCATCAATCCAGCCCACCTGCTGGACTCGATCGACCTCCTCTTCATGCACCGCAAGGTTGTTAAAACCGAGGCAATACAGGCAAAGGAGGAGGGTTTTGATCCCCCTTCACTGAAGAAGATTCTTCCTTAACAAAGAGTATCGATCTAAAATAAAACCTTCTTGTGATCCTGAAAAAATCCAGCGGAACGTTCCATCCCGAAAATGTTGTTCCCGCTGAAGAACTAACCACCATCGGCAGGCTCAAGGCAAAAATTCTACCAGACAAGGAGCGGTTCCGTGAGATTAACGGCAAATTTATCTCCGGGACATGGAGAACTGAGAACCGGTTTTCACGGACCGTATAGGTAAGAATATTTATATAGTTTTCTGGCATTGTTATAATGCTGTACATCTTTATATGTACCGGGGTTCGTAGCTCAGTTCGGTAGAGCGCCTGGCTTTTAACCAGGTGGTCGGGGGTTCAAATCCCTCCGGGCCCGTTGCCACGAAAAATCGTGGGTTTTTTGCGGTGATGCATCTGAGAGGAAATCTATTCATCAGGGAGGGGGGTTTCATTGAGCACCAAACTTAATGTATTGGACCATGCGATGGTGCCGGACCATAAAATTATGGGCGAGGAGGAAGTCTCTGAACTTCTCTCGCGCTACAACATTACTACCGAACAATTACCAAAAATCTACCATGACGATCCTGCTGTCAGGGAGATCGGCGCTAACGCCGATGATGTGATACGAATTATTCGGGCGAGCCATACGGCAGGCAGGGCCGAGGCATATCGACTCGTAGTCAAGAGACCAAAGAAATAATTCCGGGGTTGGTCAGTCTGATTGACAGAAGTATTTTATCGAAGGCATATTTTTCACGGGAGCATGTTGCGCGCCACCAGCTTGACTCTTTTAACTATTTCTTAAAGTATAATCTTCAGAAAGTGGTCAACGAGCAGCGGGTTATCGAGACCGATATCGAGAACCGGGGCAAGAACAACGACCCGGTCTGGGTGGAACTCGGCTCGATCGAAGTGAAAAGGCCGCTCGTGCGGGAAGCGGACGGGTCACAGGGAGAACTCTATCCCTGCGAGGCGCGCCTGCGCAACCTGACGTATGCCGCACCGATCCAGCTTGGTCTGACGCTTGTGCATGGCGAGGACCGGCAGGACCCGATCGTCACCACGATCGGGCAGCTCCCGATCATGGTCGGGTCTCTTGCCTGCAATCTCTATGGCATGGATGATACGCAGCGCATCACTCATGGGGAGGACGCATTTGATCCCGGCGGGTATTTCATCGTCAACGGTACCGAGCGCGTGCTCATGACCTTAGAGGACCTTGCGTCCAACAAGATCATGACCGAGTTCACCGAGCGTTATAATGAGCGGATCTACGTTGCAAAGGTGTTCTCCCAGTTCCGCGGGTACCGCGCACTGGTGGTTGTCGAGCGGAACAAGAAGAACCTTCTCGAGGTCTCCTTCCCGTCCGTTGCCGGCCACTTGAAATTCGTGGACCTGATGCGCGCTTTGGGCATGACCAATGACCAGGAAGTCGTGAACGCGGTCTCCATGGATGAGGATATCCTCACGTTCATGATGCAGAACCTTGAGGAAAGCGAGTGCGACTCAGTCGACGGCGGTGTCATGTACGTTGGCAAGAAACTGGCACCCAACCAGACCAAGGACTACCAGCGCAAGCGTGCCGAGTTTGTTCTCGACAACTATCTCCTGCCACACCTTAACTATGCGATGCCGGCCAACCTCAAGGAAGGCGACGATGGCTATCAGGAAGCGGTTCTCTCCGTCCGTCTTGCAAAGGCGCTCTTCCTTGGCCGCATGGCCGAGGCCTGTTTCGACCTTGTGCTGAACAAGCGCAGGATTGACGACAAGGACCATTACTCGAACAAGCGGCTGAAACTTGCGGGCGACCTGATGGAGGACCTGTTCCGTATCTCCCTGAACCGTCTTACCCGGGATATCAAGTACCAGCTCGAACGCGCCAGCATGCGCCACCGCGACCTCTCGATCGCGACTGCCGTCCGCGCTGATGTGCTGACTGAACGCCTCCTCCATCCGCTCGCAACCGGTAACTGGGTGGGCGGGAGGACCGGGGTCTCCCAGCTCCTCGACCGCGTCGACCACATGGCCGTGCTCTCGCACCTCCGCCGCGTGATCTCGCCGCTCTCCCGGTCACAGCCCCATTTCGAGGCCCGTGACCTGCACCCGACCCAGTGGGGCCGGATCTGCCCGAGCGAGACTCCTGAAGGGCCGAATTGTGGTCTCGTCAAGAATTTCGCTCAGATGGTCGAGATCAGCAAAGGTGTCGATCATGAAGAAGAAATCCTGCGGATCCTCTACAGTCACGGAGTGGAGAAAATCGGGGGTGAATCATGAGCAAGAAATCCCGTGTCTTTGTTGATGGGGCGCTCATCGGCCGTACCGATGACCCGAAAGAACTGGTCGCAACCATACGTTCCATGCGCAGGCAGGGAACGATTCCCTCGGAAGTGAATGTCTCACACAAGGAATACAATGGCGATGTTGTCGTCCTCACCGACCGGGGGCGCGCCCGCCGCCCGCTCATTGTCTTAAAGAATGGCGAGCCGCTCATTACTGAAGAGGAACTTGCCCGGCTCGAGAAGAAGGAAGTGGACATGAATTCGTTTGTCCAGCGGGGTATGATCGAGTTTATCGATGCAGAGGAAGAGGAAGATCTCCTTATTGCCATGGACTTCTCGAAACTGACCCCAGAGCACACCCACCTTGAGATCGACCCCTCCCTGATTCTCGGTATCGGTGCAGCACACGTCCCGTTCCCCGAGCACAACGCAAGCCCGCGTGTAACCATGGGTGCAGGGATGGTCAAGCAGGCGCTTGGCTTCGGTACGGCGAACATGAAGCTCCGCCCCGACACCCGTGGCCACCTGCTCCACTATGTCCAGAAACCGCTCACCCACACCCAGACTTCGGAACTGATCGGCTCCGACGACAGGCCTGCCGGCCAGAACTTTGTCGTTGCGATCCTGAGTTACGAAGGGTACAACATTGAAGATGCGCTCATCTTCAACAAGGCCTCTATCGAGCGCGGTCTCGGCCGTTCCCACTTCTTCAGGACATACGAAGGCGAGGAACGCCGCTATCCCGGCGGCCAGATCGACCGCATTGAAGTCCCTGAAGAGGACGTTGCAGGTGCCCACGGGGCCGAGTCCTACAAGAACCTCGACGAGGACGGGGTCATCAACCCGGAGACCGTTGTTGCAGAAAAGGATGTCCTGATCGGGAAGACCTCCCCCCCCCGGTTCCTCGAGGAGCCTACCGGAGAACTGATAGCAGTCGAGAAACGCCGTGACACCTCTGTAACAATGCGGTCAAACGAACACGGTATAGTCGACACGGTTATCATCACCGAGGGAGAGAACAGTTCCCGTCTCGTGAAAGTCCGGACCCGCGACCTCCGTGTGCCGGAAGTCGGCGACAAGTTTGCGTCCCGCCACGGCCAGAAGGGGGTTGTCGGCCTCATCGCCCACCAGGAGGATATGCCCTTTACCGAGAGCGGTCTCTCTCCCGATCTTGTTATTAACCCCCACGCAATCCCGAGCCGGATGACCATCGGGCACATGCTCGAGATGATCGGTGGCAAGGTTGGATCTCTTGAAGGACGCCGTATCAACGCCACCGCATTCAGTGGCGAAAGAGAGGAGGATCTCCGCGCTTCATTACAGAAACTCGGTTTCTCCCACAACGGCAGGGAAGTCATGTATGATGGCATCACCGGCAAGGTCTTCAAGGCAGATGTCTATATCGGTGTCATCTACTACCAGAAACTCTACCATATGGTCTCGTCCAAGATGCACGCCCGCTCCCGGGGCCCGGTGCAGGTCTTAACACGCCAGCCGACCGAAGGCCGTGCACGTGAAGGCGGTCTCCGGTTCGGTGAGATGGAACGCGATGTCATGATCGGACACGGCGCCGCCATGGCGTTAAAGGAGCGCCTGCTCGATGAATCGGATAAGGTGAACGAATATGTCTGTGCACACTGCGGTATGGTCGCGATGCTCGACCGCAAACGCAACATGACCCGCTGCCTGTCCTGTGGCAATGAGACCGATATCTATTCGGTCGAGATGAGCTACGCGTTTAAGCTCATGCTGGATGAGATGAAGAGCATGGGCATAGCCCCAAGACTGAGATTACAGGACGTGGTGTAACATGCCATCCCCAAAACGAATAGGACAGATTGAGTTCGGCCTGTTGTCCCCAAAAGAGATCCGCGAGATGAGCGTTCGGAAGATTATCTGGGCGGACACCTATGATGACGACGGCTTCCCGTACCCGCAGGGCCTCATGGACCTGAATCTCGGGGTCATCGATCCCGGTCTCCGGTGCAAGACCTGCGACCAGAAGGCAAGCGAGTGCCCCGGCCACTTCGGTCATATCGAGCTTGCCAAGCCGGTTGTCCATGTCGGCTACACGCGGCTCATCAGGAAACTCCTGCGAGTTACCTGTCGTGCCTGCGGCCGGGTGCTCCTCTCCCCGGAGGAAGTTGAGAAGGTTATTGGAACGGAAGACGACCAGACCGGTGATCTGCTCTCGGAAAAGGATGTCAAAAAGGAGCGCATCTGCCCGCACTGCGGCGAGCAGCAGCTCAAGATCAATTTCGAGAAACCGACAACGTTCTCGGAAGTCGTCGTAGAGGACGGCAAGAAGGTGGAGCATAAGCTCACCCCCGCCGACATCCGCGCCCGGATGGAGAAGATCCCCAATGAAGATCTCATTCCGCTCGGCATCAATCCTGACGTTGCACGACCCGAGTGGACCATTCTTACGGTCCTCCCGGTCCCCCCGGTTACGATGCGGCCGTCCATTATTCTTG
>JBAVWM010000016.1:0-4429 GCA_049697815.1 Methanoregula sp.
GGGTACCCCCACTTCCCATACAGCATATCTACGTGGATCGCCCCATAGAGCGGGAAGAGGAGGAGGAATAGCAGGAGATATCCTGCATAGGGGGATTTCAATTTTTCAAGCGTATTCAGTTTAGCGATAAACAGGGAAAAAAGACACCCGGCCAGAAGCAGAACCGCGATATCCAGGAACTGGGCATAACGATCTACCCAAATTACCGGTCTGAAGAGGTAGGACTCCATCAGGAGGAATGCGACGGTCAGCCACACCCCCAGCAGCAGTTTTTCAAAATCCCATTTTATTTGTTTTATTACAAAAAATGCAATCAGACCCAGGATGATTGTCACAAAGGCGATACCGGAAGTTGACAGGTAACTCCCCAGTGTCCAGGGCGTGTTCGTGAAGGGTGAAGGCAGGGGGGTAAGAATCCGGTATTGTGCAATGTAGAAGAAATACGTGCCAGAGCGCCATACAATCGGCAACCAGAAAAACGTGAGGAGTGATACGGTCATCGCCGGGATTAAAAGAAAGGTTTTTACTGTTTTCCTGTCCCTGATACACCAGATGCCCAGGGAAATACAGACAATCAGGAAATACACGAACGCTGCGATATAACTTGCAAGGACTATAAGCGAAGACAACAGGGCAACAAGGACCAGGTCCCTGACGTTTTGGGTTTTCACGTAGCGGATTAAAAAAACAAAAGCAAGGGGCATGAGGGTCATTGCCAGTATCTGCGGATAGTAATTCATATACGCCAGTAACTGGATTTTGCTTGCCGCAATCAGAAACGCACTGATAAGTGCTGCTGTCCTGTCATGGAACAGTTCAAGTGACAGGTAATACACCGTCAGACAAAGTGCCGCGCCACTCAGTATGGCGATCCATTTTGTGAGCTCAACAAGGGAAATTCCTGACAGTACATGAAGAAAAGCAACCGTATAAGGGAACAGTACCTGGTATTCATAATACTCCCCGAGATTGAAATAGGGATTAATCTGGGGGACGAGCGGGAACGACTCGAGAACCGCGCGTGCATAGACGATGTTCTTGCCAGGATCGTAATGGTACGGAATGCTGGCGTCCCCGTTGAGCCGGATAAAGATTGCCAATAAAAAAATGGCCAGCAGTATGAGATGTTCTATTCTGACGCCGAAGATCCGTCGTTCGGGGTCTTTTGCCGATTGCGGGGATCTGACCTTTTTTCTATCGCATCCCATTCATGAAACCATCTTTTTCCTTCTGTATTGTACTATTATATTTTCTATTAAGTGCTCCTACTCGCATCTGCGGTATCGGCAGGGTTTTTTCCCGTGGAACTCCCTACTGCTTTTATTTTGCTCTGGAGAAGACCTTTTTTTTTTACGATGAATCCCCCCTTTTGCACTCCCGGTCCCTCTTGGGGGACCGGAGGCATGGTGATGAATTTGTTCGAGCTGGAAATCAGGTGATTTTTCTTACCGGTACTGCATCCTCATCACATCGTGGGGATGCCCAGGCGGCGGGGGTATTCTTGCATGTCCCAGAGAGCGTCAGGATTTCCTGAATGATTTCTAAAAGAGCATAAATTTTAATTCGTTATCCATCAAAAATACTATCCCGCCCCCCTTCATGGATACTGGAATGAAGTATAGGCATCCCGAAAATACCTGTACGCTGCCTGCCTTGCCATGGCGTTCGTGTTTTTCCGGGCTGGCGGGACCGCGTCTGACCAGAGTCCGTTTTACGGGGGCTCTTCATCGGTATCGCAATCGTCCTGTTTTTTGCCAGCGTGTATGTTGGTAAGCAGGACCGCATTATTGAGTGAGGGCAGCAGGTGCCCGGATACCCACGATAAACAACGGGTTCCCGAAGTCCGGCATGGACCATCTTCATCCCGCCGCACTCCACCCGGTACGAGCTTTTTTAGTTCCCGGCATCATACAGCGCATATGACGCTGCCGTCCACATCCCCGCAGTGTGCAAGTTTCGGCGGTTCTCATGCTTGCGTTCGCCCTCCTCACAATTCTGGTTGCGTTCGCGTTCATGTTTACCAACGGGTTTCAGGACGCAAGCTCGATTGCCGCGACCTTCATTGCCTCGCGGTCTGCCACGCCGAAAACCGGGATAATCCTCGTTGCCGTAATGTCGTTTGTCGGCACCCTTCTCGGGGGGAGCGCCGTCGCCTTCACGATAGCCGGCCTTGTACAAATCACGTCCGGTCCGCAGGAGCTCGTGGTCATCTTTGCCGCCCTCGTTACTGCAACTGCCTGGAACCTTGTCACCGGCAGGATCGGCATGCCAGCGTCCTCCACCCACGCGCTCGTGGGCGGGCTCGTAGGGGCTGGTATCGCAGCAGCAGGGACCGGTAGTATTCTCTGGGGTGTCAGCGAACTCTTCGGTCCCGCACACGATCTCACCGGGGTTGTCAAGATCCTCGTGTTCTTTGTCATATCCCTTGTCATCGGGTTTGCAGGCAGCTACCTGATGCACAAGGTGACCGCAATCGTCCTGCGCAATGCCCGCCGCACGGCAAACCGGACAATCATTGTCCTGAACTGGTGTGCGGCGGCAGTGATGGCTTTTGCGAATGCAGCAAACGATTCCCAGAAGCAGCTGGGCCTGATCGCAATGGTCCTCTTTATATCTGGTCTTGCCGTCACGACCGATGTCCCGCTCTGGGCACGGATCGCCTCCGCGTTCCTGCTCGCACTCGGGACAGTCAGCGGCGGGTGGCGGATCATGCACACGCTCGGGCGGAAGATCTTCCGGATCGAACCGATCCATTCCTTCGACTCGCAAGCCTTCTCCGCATCCTCCATTGCCCTCTCCACCGTTGCCGGTGCACCGGTATCCTCAACCCAGATCATCACCATGTCGGTGCTTGGCGTGGGGGCAGCAGTGAACCCGCGGAAAGTTAAATGGGAGGTAGGATGGCATATCCTTGTAGCGATGATCGTCACGATCCCGGCAACGCTGATCATATCCGGTGTCATCTACCTGCTCCTCTCCCCCTTCGTTAGTGGGTGAAACTCTATGGAAAGAAAAACTGGTACCAGAAAACAGGAAAAGGGCCGGGGTATATTTTCCTCCCTGTTTCCCCGGGAGCATGACTTCCAGGCCATGCTCGAAGTACAGGCTGATCGGACGGTTGCCGGTGTACGGGAATTCATCACGTGGCTGGAGACCATGCCGCAAAAAAACCCCGTGGATCTGGAACGGATCGAAAATGAAGTCGATCGCATGCGGCACGACATGGAAGATAAGCTCATCAGCTCCTTCTCGACCCCGTTCGACCGTCAGGACATTTACAGCATCTCCCGCCAGATGGACTATATTCTCAACTATTCCAAGGAGACTGCGCTCGAGATGTACGCGTTCGGTGTCCTTCCGGACCCGTATATCCACGCGATGGCAGGGTACCTGCTCTCGGGAACGGAATGCATTGCCCGGGGCGTTCATGCCCTTGATGAGGATAAATCCCTTGTTGAGGGGGAGATCCGGCATGCAAGGGACGCCTACAATGCGCTGGAGGACCGCTACATCCTGAGCATGGCCGTGCTGCTCAGGACGAACGATGCAATGAACGCGATCCGGACAAGGGAGATCTACCACCACCTTCGGGACGCCGGGCGGGCAATGCGGGACACCCTGGATATCCTGCACAATGCAGTCATTGACCTCGCGTGAGAGGACGAAATTCAAGGGGGGATATGGGATTGAATGTGAAACAGGTAATAATCGACACCGAATATGGCATCTCATGACTGATGAAGGTCGATCCGGATTTTCAACCCGATTATGAGTATGCCGCCGCCCCCGACGGGGGCGCCCCCGCGGCGGCTCAATTACCGTTTAGGGATATGAAGCCGGTTATAGCCCCGCCGTTCTCCCGAAGGGGCCCTGAGGCGGGGGCACTCCTGAAGAGAACGGGAAACCCTATTGAAAAACGGTCTGATCACCCATGAAAAATTGCGAAAACGAAAAAAACGGAAAAATCACTTTTTCGCTTTCCTGATCACGGTCAGGTCGCCGAGGGTCGGCGTGAGTTTGTTCTGGACCTTCTTCTCGTCCTCGCTTGCCATGGCGTCGAGCAGCCGGATTTCCAGGGTTTTTTCAAGTTTTTTCCGCACATCGTCCTCGGGGATCAGTTCGCCGTTCTCGATCTTGCGGATGAGGTTCTCCTTCTCCTTCATCTGCATGGCAAGCTCTTTCTGGGAGAGCCCCTTCTCCATCCGGGCATGCCTGATCCGGGCCGCATAGTCATCAACGATCTCCCCGTCCATGAAGTCGAACATGTCCCGCTTGTACCGGACCTGCGCCGCCGCGCCGGCTGGTGCCACGACCGGGCGGGAGCCAGCCCCCTTCTGCGGCGCCCGGATGTCCGTGCGGCGCACCTGCTGCACCTCTGTGCCGAACTTTTCGCATTTGCTGCACACCGAGAGCTCGGCCCCCTCTACCC
>JBAVWM010000017.1:0-3076 GCA_049697815.1 Methanoregula sp.
CCCCCGATGGCGACCTCAGGCCGGGAAAAGATGTGATGGAATGCACGATCACGGACAAGGCAAGCGAGAACCGGGCTGCCGAACAGGGAAAGAACCGGCTCGTCATTGTCGAAACCAGCGACTGGACGGTCATCCCGCTCGAGAATCTCGTTGCCCAGTCCGACCGGATCATTGCAAAAGTACACGATGAGAACGATGCCCGGATGGCACTCCATGTCCTCGAGAAGGGCACGCACGGCATCCTCCTGAAGACGGACAGCCCGGCCATGGTAAAATCCGTTGCCGCGATCCTGAAATCACCGACCGGGAACGTCGGCCTCGTCCCGTTCACGGTCACGAAGATCCATCCGGTCGGCATGGGGGACCGGGTCTGCGTGGACACCTGCTCCATGCTCAGCGATGGCGAAGGCATGCTGATGGGCAACACCTCGTCTGCCATGCTCCTCGTCCATGCCGAGACGCTGGAGAACCCGTACGTTGCGCCCCGCCCGTTCCGGGTCAATGCCGGGGCAGTCCATGCCTACATCCTGATGCCGGACGGGAAGACCGCATACTTATCGGACCTCGCCATTGGCGGCCAGGTGCTGGTCTCCGACGCAAAGGGTGAGGCCCGTACTGCCATCATCGGCAGGACCAAGATCGAGCGCCGGCCCCTGCTGCTCGTGGAGGCCAGGTCCGGCACGGCACCCGTGAGCCTCATCCTCCAGAACGCCGAGACGATCCGGCTGGTCGGGGAGGACGGGAAGGCCATCTCCGTGGTGAACCTCCAGGAGGGCGACACCATCATGGGCTGCGTGCTCGAAGGCGGCAGGCATTTTGGGATGGCGGTCAAAGAGACAATCCGCGAGAAGTGATCATGAAGGCAGGCATTATCGGCGGTACCGGGAAGATGGGACACCTGTTTGTCCCGGTCTTTGAGCGGGCAGGGTACGATGTACTGGTCACGGGAAGGAGCACTTCCCTGACGAACGCGGATTGTGCACGGCAGTGCGAGCTTGTCATCGTCTCGGTCCCCATCCGCGACACGGTCCGGGTCATCGGGGAGATCGCCCCGCTCCTTGCCCGGAACCAGCTCCTCTGCGACCTGACCTCGCTCAAGGTCAGGCCCGTGGAGGCGATGCTGAAATCGAAAGCAAACGTGGTCGGGCTCCACCCGATGTTCGGGCCGAGCGTCAGTTCCCTCAAAAGCCAGACCATCATCGTGTGCCCGGTGCGGGCGGAAGAACACCTGGTGCAGCGGCTCGTGGCGATCTTCCGGGCAGAGGGTGCCCGGTGCACCCAAGCAACCCCGGAGGAGCACGACCGGATGATGGCGGTAGTGCAGGGCCTCACCCACTATGTCACGCTCTGCATGGCCGAGAGCATCCGGCGGCTGGGCATGGATATCGGGGCGACCCGGGAGTACACGAGCCCCGTGTACCAGATCGAGCTCTCATTAGTCGGCCGGCTCCTCTCGCAGGACCCGGACCTCTACGCTGACATCCTCCAGCAGAACCCCTATGTACCGGAAGTGCTCGAAGCCTGCCGGTCATCGGCAGGAGACCTTGCACAGATTGTCGGCTCCCGCGATCCGGAACTGTTCCGGGCATTTTTTATGCGGAACAGCCGCCACCTCGGCCCCTGGTGCACCGAGGGCCAGGAGATGACCGATACCCTGATCGACTGCATGGTGAACCGATGACCACCATCACGCTCGGGCCCGAGGGCACCTTCTCCCACGAGGTTGCGCTGAAACTGAAGTGCAGGGAGCTGGTCTTTGCCCCGACCATCCACACGATCATGGCAGCCGTTGCCCGCGGGGAGGGGGACGGGATCGTACCCATGGAGAACTCCGAAGCCGGCGGCGTGGGCGAGACCCTGGACGGGCTCTCGAAATACCCGCTCTTCATCACGGCTGAGATGTATCTGCCGATCCACCACAATCTTGCGTCCACCGTCCCGCTTGAGGAGGTCCGGGTCATCTTTGCCCACCCGCAGACCCACGAGCAGTGCAGCGACCGGATCGAGGAATGGGGCATCCCGGTCATCCATACGAGCAGCAATGCAGCAAGCGCCCAGGAAGCACGCCGGGTCCCCAATGCCGGCGCGATCCTCTCGGCGGCGGCAGCCACGCTCTACAAGCTCCCGGTCATTGTTGCTTCCACGGAAAACAATGCATCCAACACGACCCGTTTCGTCAGGATCGCGGGGAGCCCCGCACAGGACCCGCGGGTGGAGAAGTGCAGTATTCTCATCGACCCGCAGGCGGACAGGTCGGGGCTGCTCCACGACCTCCTTGCCGCGTTTGCAAAGCGGAAGATCAACCTGACCCGGATTGAGTCACGGCCATCGAAGCGCGGCATAGGCAACTATGTCTTCTTTCTCGATTATGCCTGGACACCGGAAGCTTCGGATGTTATCAGGGAATTGAAGGGGATAACAACGGTCAAGGAACTCGGGTGTTACCGGAAGATCGCGGTGGGCCCATGATCGTCACACCGGACCGGGTCAGGGACGTGGACCTGAACATGACCGCCCCGCCGTCCAAGAGCTACACGCACCGGGCGCTCATTGCCGGGGCGCTTGCGGAGGGGACGACCACGGTGCGCCGTCCGCTGGATGCCGGGGACACCCGGCTTACCATCGCGGCACTGAAGGCACTGGGGGTGCAGGTGGAGGACCACCCGGAAAAGATCCTCATCACCGGTTGTGACGGGGATATCCCGACTACCGGGACCACCACGCTGGATCTCGACAATGCCGGCACCAGCCTCCGCCTCCTGACATCGCTCGCCCTCCTCTGCCGGCACCCGGTCGTTCTCACGGGAAGCGCCCGGATGCAGGAGCGCCCGCTCGGACCGCTGGCAGATGCACTCCGTTCCCTCGGGGGATCCGTGGAGTTCCTGAACCATGACGGCTACCCGCCGATCCGGGCGGGCGGCCAGCTGCGGGGCGGACCGGTCACCATGGACGGATCCATGAGCAGCCAGTTCATCTCCTCGATCCTGATGACAGCTCCCTATGCCGGGCGTACCGTGGAAATAAACCTCCCGGCACGCCCGGCCTCGGCCTCCTATCTCGATATTACAGTCGACGT
>JBAVWM010000018.1:0-4274 GCA_049697815.1 Methanoregula sp.
TCGGGGGTGACATGGAACCTGGGGATCACCGCAAAGACCGGTGTATCCGCCGTGCCGTCACAGAGCCGGAACATCAGGTTATTTGCATCCCCGAGGTTCTCCGACATCTTCGCGGCGATGAGGTTGACCCTTTTATCAACATGGCGGTGGATCTGGGATATCCTGAGCACTCGTGATCCGGCCGGCACCCGGTAGGTCTCCTTTGTTTTTCCATCCTTCCTGAGGAGCACGTAACTGTACTTGATATCGGTGTTCACGTACCGGAACGGCTCGTCGCAACGAGCAAGCGCCTCCATGATCCGTGTCGGCCGGATGCAGGGCGCGGAAACAAAACTCCAGCACCGGTCCGGCGTGCAGTTCGTGCCCCAGATATACGAGCAGGGACTGTGGATGGAAAGGCCGCGTTTTTTTAAGGCAAGGGAGAGCACCCGCAGCTGCGTTGAGACCGCTTCCTCTGCAGGCTCGACAATGAGAACCGTACCATCCGGCGCGAGCCGTCCGGTATAGTGCATCACGAGGTCCGCACGCTGCTCCGGGCTTTTATCGCTCAGTTCGTTCAGGACATTGGAGAAGACCAGGAGGTCGGCCTGCTCCGGGACCTTGAGCGGATCAGGCAACGTGATATCCGCTTTTTGTGGCGGTTTGACAGAGACCTTCCCGCCTTTTGGCACGAACCGGTCCCGCAGGTACAGGAACGCCTCGATATGCTCCTCTGAGCGCTCGACAGAATAGACATCGGCCTTTGCACCGTCAAGCCGGGACCAGAAGTCCGCAATTGCGAGCGGTACCACGCCCGGGCCGGTGCCGATATCGAGGATCGTCATGCTCTTTTTCAGCAGGCCGTCCCGGGCAAGCATGGCGAGCAGGTGTTCTGTCTGCACGAAATACACCGGGAAATGGTACGCAAGGTACCCGAGCACGCTGTACGCTTTCGTATACTGCAGGGACCTCTTCTGCACCGGCTTCCAGTAATCGTCCTTCTGGGCAACAATGGCCCTGCGGAGCCGTTCGAGAATGACCGGGTCGTGCCAGTCCTTCCCGACTTTTTTTGCGATATACTGTTCGATTGCCTGTTCGAGTACAGGGGGGAGCGTTCTTGCAGCAAAAAAAGCTGAAAGACGCCTATCGTCTTCCGGGCTGAGATGGTACGCGGGAGGGAGTGATGACGGTGGAGGTTCTTTTGCCATTTTCTGCCGGTACGTTTGCACCGGCGCGTATTACGTGTATGGGTCGATAACGGTGTGCTCCTTTGAGAAAACCTGCCATAATCCTGACACTGCCGGTGGAGACTGTTGTTCCCGAAGGGAACCGACGGTGGAAAAGAATCCTTGCGGGCTCTTCGACCACCATGTTTCGAAGAATCCTTGCGGAGTCCTCTCACGTCAATCCTCGCGATGCGATAACTGATTCCCCGCCTCTCGGCCGTTTCCCCCACAAGGACAGTCTCTCAGAAGGTTAACGGGAATTTTTGAGGAAAACGGGAATAGCCCCGGATCATACTGTTTCCTGTCCCCCAACGGGCACTGATGGCGTACGAGGGGGGAATCATATCCCTTGAAAAACCGGGACACAATCAAGACAAATACTGTTTGCCGCTGAAATGAATGTATTTTTCATCAGCATCATCTTCGCCCCGCGGCAGGCAGGCTCATATCCCGGCCCGGCAAAGATCCGAAACGATCATCCATGTGCGGCCGGTACTCGCTCATCTGTATCGACGATCTCGGCAACCGCTTCCGGGTATTCGACCCGATGATGGGTGCCCGCTCGAAGTTCAATATTGCACCGGGGAACGAGATGCCGGTCATCGTGCGATCGGTAAAGAACAACCTTACCGTCATGCGGTGGGGACTCGTTCCCCGCTGGACAAAGGATACCCGTACCGCAAAACCCCTCATTAATGTACGTGCAGAGAATCTTGGCACGAAGCCCGCCTTCCGGTCCCTTCTGGAAAACGGGCGGTGCCTTGTTCCCGCGAGCGGTTTTTATGAATGGAAAATGGAAGGGAAGATGAAAATTCCCTACTATTTCCGTCTTGCAGAGATCCCGCTTTTTTCCTTTGCAGGACTTTACGACCAGTGGCCTCACCCCGGTGGTCGTACGGCCGGCACCTATACGATCATCACGTGTGAAGCGAACCCCGTCGTCGCGCCGGTGCACGACAGGATGCCCGTTATCCTGTCCCGGGAAAACGAGGACCGCTGGCTGGATCCCGGTCCGGTATCCCCCGCGGACCTGAAACGGATCCTTGTCCCATACCCGGCAGAGAACATGAACTCCGCACCGGTATCGGATCCGGTGAATAATCCCTCAGTCGACGACGAGCATGTGGAACAACCCCCGGGTTCTTTTCCCGGAACGCAGACACACTTACCGGAGTAATGCCATGCTGGACCACTGCCCGGGCGCTGCGAACCTGCGGACCCCCACCCTGTCGATAAAAAAATGCCCGCAATGCGGGGAGGACGTCGAAGTCTTCTCGAACGATGTTTCGGTCCCCTGCAGCACCTGCGGGTTCGTGGTATACAATGATATCATGACCTGCGTCCAGTGGTGCAAGTACGCAAAGGAATGCGTGGGTGAGGAGACCTATGCTAAGATCATGGCGCAAATGAAAGCACAGGAGCAGAAAAAATAATGGTTACGGGAGCACGAGCATCCGTTCGATCGCACCCCGCGCCCGGTCTGCAATATCCTTCGGAACGGTGATGCGGGGTTGAAGAGTCTCTAATGAGTCCCGCACTTTTGCAAGATCCGTCTTCTTCATGTTCCGGCAGACAGCCGCTTCGGAAAGGGGATAGCACTGCTTGCCCGGACACTCCTTTTTGAGACGATGGAGGATGCCGACCTCTGTGCCGATGATGAACTCCTGCTTTTTTGAAGTGCATACCTCTCTGATGATCCCGGAGGTGCTTGCAACATGGTCCGCACAATCGATCACCGCCGGCCTGCATTCAGGATGCACAAGGACATCCGCACCCGGGTGAGCCCTCCGTGCCGCATCTACCTGCGCCGGCGTGATCCGGTCATGCACGATACAATAGCCTTCCCACGGGAGTACCTTCTTCTTCGTGAACCGCTGGGTGTACAGCCCGAGATTCCGATCCGGCACAAAGAGGATCTCGTCCTGCTCTACGGTGTTGACTACCTTCACCGCGTTTGAGGAGGTACAGCAGATGTCACTCTCTGCCTTGACCTCTGCGGTGGTGTTGACATAGCAGACCACGGCCGCATCCGGGTGCCGCTCCTTTGCGAGTATCAGTTCATCTGCGCTGATCATCTGCGCCATCGGGCAGCAGGCATCCTCCGCGGGGAGGAGCACGGTCTTCTCCGGTGAGAGGATGGCCGCGGTTTCGGCCATGAAGTCCACGCCGCAGAAGACGATGACGTCCCCTTTCATGGTGACAGCAGCCCGCGAGAGTTCGAGCGAGTCGCCGGTCAGATCGGCGATGTCCTGGATCCCGGGCAGCTGGTAATTATGCACCAGGAGGATAGCGTCGCGCTCCTCCTTCAGCCGCCGGATTTCCTGCCGGAGTGATGGGAAGTCCTGCATGGCTCAGCTCACGTTGTGGTATTCTCTTTGTATACGTTATTTATCAAATAAGCAGGTGTCCCGAAGGGCGACCCTGCATTTCCGGTATGCTGCCCGGCTCCGGACGGGAAACAGATATAAAGTACCATCAACCAGTCAGATAGGAGGCAGACTATGAAGAAAGGTTTTGCAGCAAATCTCGAAGAAGAAACTCGGAAGAACACGGATTTCCGCAGGGTATTGTATACGGGAAAATACAGCCAGCTCGTCCTGATGTGCCTGAAACCGAAGGAGGACATCGGCATGGAAACTCACGATGATGTTGACCAGTTCTTCCGCTTCGAGGAAGGAGAGGGGGTCGTCCTGATCGATGCTACCCGGCATACGGTGAAAGACGGTAGTGGCGTGATTGTTCCCTGTGGCGCGAAACATAATGTCATCAACACATCGAAGACAAAAAATCTCAAACTGTATACCATGTATTCCCCGCCCGAGCACCAGGACAAAGTTATACGGAAGACAAAGCAGGAAGCCCTTGCCCGGCCAGAGGAATACGACGGAAAGCCGACAGAAAAATAATACAGATCCCCTGGTATTTCCTTTTTTACTCTGGAGAAAACCTATTTGATTTAACATAATGCCCCCCTCGTGCGCCACCAGTCCCCCGTTGGGGGACGGGGTGCATTATGAGAGAGGGATTCGAATTATCTGAAAATTCTCAAAATTTTCTTACCGGTGATAC
>JBAVWM010000019.1:0-11716 GCA_049697815.1 Methanoregula sp.
GGGAAAGGAACCTGAAGGCATCGAGAACATCCGGGTCGTTCACTGCTGTATACGTGACCCTTCCGCGGTCCTTCAGCATCGAATGTTCGGGCCCCACTCCCGGGTAATCGAGACCTGCGGAAATGCTATGGGTCGGGAGTACCTGCCCTTCAGCATCCTGCAGGAGGTAGGAGAGTGTACCGTGCAGTACGCCTGCCTCACCGGCACAGAGCGTTGCCGAGTGTTTACCGGTCTCAATACCCTCGCCCCCGGCCTCGACCCCGATCAGTTCCACGTCATCCTTTACAAACGGATAGAAGATACCCATGGCATTCGACCCGCCGCCAACACAGGCAACGATCGTATCCGGGAGTTTTCCCTCTCTCTTCATGATTTGTACGCGGGTCTCCTTTCCAATCACGGACTGGAAGTCTCTCACCATCAGGGGGTACGGGTGCGGGCCGACCACGGAACCGATCAGGTAATATGTTTCCCGTACATTTGCCACCCAGTCGCGCAGTGCTTCGTTGATCGCGTCCTTGAGCGTCCGGGTCCCCGAGATGACCGGTATCACCTTTGCGCCCATTAGTTCCATCCTGAAGACATTGAGCGCCTGCCGCTTTGTATCCACCTCGCCCATATACACCTCGACCGGCATCCCGAGTGCTGCCCCCACAATAGCAGTGGCGACCCCATGCTGCCCGGCCCCGGTCTCCGCGATCAGGCGCTTCTTGCCCATGCGTTTTGCCAGCAGTGCCTGCCCGAGCGTGTTATTGAGCTTGTGGGAACCTCCATGGACAAGGTCCTCCCGCTTCAGATAGACCTTGCATCCGAGTTCCTGCGAAACATTCGGGCAGAATGTAAGCGGCGTTTCGCGACCGGCGTATTCTGCCTGCAGAGCTGAAAGCTCGCGGACAAATTCACGATCTTTTTTTATCTTTTCGTACGCGGTCTCCAGTTCTATGAGTGCGCTCATGAGTGTTTCTGAGACATACTGGCCGCCATATTTCCCGTATCTTCCTTTTTTTTCCATGTTAAGCACTCCTGCATTCGGTGATGAACGCTCTCACTTTTTCTCTGTCTTTTATCCCCGGTGATTCTTCGACACCGCTTGCCACATCAACCGCGTAGGGCCGGACCCTGCGGATTGCCTCCCCGACATTCTGTGGAGTAAGTCCTCCGGCAAGGATGACCGGAACCGTTGAGCGCTTCACGGTATCGCGGGCATAGGATGGATCAAAATCACGACCTTTTCCATGGCTGTCATCGACAATGACGGCATCGCAGTCTTCCGGAAGGGGATCACCCCTGCCGATAACGCGGATGATCCCGACACCCGGCGCCTCATCAAACCTGAACGGGTGGGAGATCTGGATTGCATGAGGACGCAATGCAATCATCCGCCTGAGTTCCTCTTCTGATTTTGTATGTGAGACTGCTACGGTGGTGGTAAAAGGGCCCGCCGCATCAAATATCTCACGTGCTCTCTCCTCTCCGACGACACGTTGCGAAACGCCTCCTGAGAAGACTACGACCCCGATGGCATCCGCCCCCGCCTGTTCAGCAAACCGGGCATCCTCCGGACGGGTGATACCGCAGATCTTTATGCGCATACGAACTCCTCCAGTTTTTTCCTTGGGTGATCGTGGGACATAATGGATGAACCGATCAGGAAAGCATCGCAGTATTGTTTCATCTCCCGGATATCATCAGCAGATCGCATACCGCTCTCAGAGACGATCAACCGATCCTTCCCCCGGATCCGGTCCGACAGGACCCGGGTTGTTGACCGATCGATACCAAGCGTTACAAGATTGCGGTTGTTGACTCCGATGAGAGTCGCCTTCGTGGCGAGAGCCTCTTCGACCTCGTCCGCTGTATGGACTTCCACGAGCGGTTCAAGACCATAACCAATGGCATGGTCGACAAAGTCCGGCAGTTTTCTTTTAAGTACTGCAGCGATCAGGAGCACTGCATCCGCCCCCAGTGTCCGGGATTCCGCGATCTGGCGCTCATCAATGATAAAATCCTTCCGGAGGACCGGCAGGTTCACTGCCGTCTTCACGCGTCCGATATCCTGCCCAGTTCCCCCAAAGAAGTAGGGTTCGGTGAGGACCGAGAGAGCGCTACAACCTCCCTGCTCAAGGACTCCCGCCATCATCGCTATATCTACGTTGCGCCGGATGACCCCCCGGCTCGGCGAGGCGCATTTGATCTCGGCTATGATCGCATTTTTCCCGTTTCGGTTCCGGATTGCCCCTGCAAGACTCATCCTGTCCCGCCTGGCGACTTCAGGAAATGACGCGGGTAACTGTGCCACCCGCTTTTCTGTCCGTCTGAGGATCTCGTCCAGGATCATGCTGCACCCCGTGTAGCTTCCACCAGTGCGTCCAGCCGGGCACTGGCGTTCCCGGAATCGATGGATGTTCCGGCATACGCAATCCCCTCGTGGAGATCCCTTGCCTGCCCGCCGACATATAGTGCTGCTCCGGCATTCATAAGCACGATATCCCTGCACGCGCCTCGTTCACCGCCAAGGATCTCCCGGACAATACGGACATTCTCCTTTGCATCCCCTCCCCTGAGATCGGAACGGCTGGCGGGGGCCATCCCGAAAGTTCTGCAGTCAAGTGAGTAGGACCTGATATTTCCCGCACCAAGTTCACAGACAAATGTTTCCCCGGTTGTGGTGATCTCGTCCAGGCCCGAACCATGGACAACCATTGCCCGGGAAAGTCCCAGCAACCGGAGCACTTCGGCCATGGTTTTGGTAAGTCCTGGATCGTATACTCCCAGGAGCTGTGCCTGGGCACCGGCGGGGTTGGCCAACGGGCCGAGAATATTGAAGACGGTTCTGCACCCCAGTTCCTGCCGGACCGGCATGACATGGCGCATAGCGGGATGGTGGTTTGGTGCAAAGAAAAATGCGATACCGACCTGTTCTACGATCCCGGCCAGTTTTTTCGGGTCAACAGCGAGATTTACGCCTAGGGCTGAGAGCACATCTGCGGATCCACAGGAGCTGCTGACGCTCCGGTTCCCATGCTTGACAACCGGGACACCAGCACCGGCTGCAACGAGTGCTGAAGCGGTACTGATGTTAAATGTGTGCATACCGTCACCGCCAGTACCACAGGTATCGACCAGCGTCTTCTCTGTGACAGGTGCAACGGTCACTGCATGCCGGCGCATTACCCGGGCAAATGCGGCGATCTCCTCCGGGGTCTCTCCCTTCATGCGGAGAGCGGTCAGGAATGCACCGATCTGCGACTGCGTGGTGCTGCCCTCCATAATGGCGCCCATGACCTGCCCCGCTTCTTGGGGAGTCAAGTCCTGCCGGTCGGTGAGCCGGGAGATGGTCTCTTTGATGTTCATGAAGATACCCCCTGCGGATACAGGAAATTCCTGATAATCCGGTCCCCCTCTGGTGAGAGGACACTCTCGGGATGGAACTGAACGCCGTCGATGGGGTGACGGGTATGCCGGACACCCATCACGTACCCGTCATCCATACTGAATGCAGTTACTTCCAGTTCGGCTGGCAGGGACTCCCGCTGTGCGACCAGTGAGTGGTACCGGGTGGCGGTAAACGGTGTCGGGACCCCTGCAAAGATCCCCGCTCCCTCATGTTGGATCTGGGAGGTTTTCCCATGCATCAGGTGCGATGCCCGTGCGACCTCTCCGCCAAATACCGAACATATTGTCTGGTGGCCAAGACAGACGCCGAGTGTCGGGATGGTCCGGCTCATGGTCTCCAGTACCTTGCGGCAGACGCCGGAATCTTTTGGAGTGCCCGGCCCCGGGGAGAGGATGATTCGGTCGCATGCGATCTTCTGGAGGGTTTCAATCGGTGTATCGCAGGGAAAAACCACCGGGTTTCCTCCAAGCCTTCCTACCTGCTGGTAGAGGTTGAAGGTGAAACTGTCGTAACAATCCACGATCAGGACGTTCATGAACATACTCCCGATCGTTCGATCGCGCGTTTCATTGCTGCTGCCTTATTCTCGGTCTCAGTCCATTCATGTGCCGGTACTGAATCAGCGACGATCCCGGCGCCGGTCTGCACGGAGGCAATCCCGTTCCGTACGATCACCGTGCGGATAGCAATAGCAAAATCGAGGTTCCGGTCAAATCCGATATACCCCACGGCACCCGCATAAATGCCGCGGGGTAACGCCTCCTGCTCGTCGATAATCTGCATCGCCCGGATCTTCGGCGCCCCAGAAACGGTGCCCGCGGGAAAGCATGACCTGAATGCATCGTAGCAGTCAAGGTTGTCCTTCAGCGTCCCGTTCACAGTCGAGACGATATGCTGGACATGGGAGAATTTTTCAATCGTCATGAATTCGCTGACTTCCACGGAACCGAACCGGCAGACCCTCCCGATGTCGTTCCTTGCGAGATCGACGAGCATGGTATGCTCAGCACGTTCTTTTACGTCAGCCAGGAGATCCTGCGCGAACTGCTCATCCTCTGCCGGGGTTTTCCCCCGGGGGCGAGTCCCTGCAATCGGTACGGTGGTTACCTTCCTCCTCTCCACCCGCACCAGCATCTCGGGGCTTGCCCCGATGACCTTCTCGTCACCGAAATCAAGGTAATACATGTACGGGCTCGGATTGATCTCGCGGAGCGCAGCATAGACTGTAAAGGGATCGTTTGCAATCCGGCACTCAATCCTCCGTGAGAGAACCACCTGGAAGATGTCGCCTGCGATTATGTGCTCCTTGACCAGATCCACAGAGTGCTCAAATGCATCCTGTGATACCTGTGATGTGAATGGCGCACACCTGGCCGGGTTTGAACTTTTCACGTACCGCGGTTTTTTCCCGGAGGCGAGTGCTCCGATCTGATCGGCAAGAGCCCGGATTCTCTCTGCGCAGTTGTTGTATTCTTCTTCAATGTCCGTATCATACGTCAGGAACGGGCTTGAGAAGATATACATCTTCTTGTCCCGGTGATCGATAACGATACAGTCCTTGGTGAACATGAAAGAGGCCTCGGGGGTGTCGTGGTCGTTCCGGGATGATGCAGGTTTCCCCTCCCTTACTTTCTCAAACAGGGAGTAGATGCAATCATAGGCAAAGTATCCGACCATACCCCCGAAAAAGCGGGGAGCCTTCACGTTCATGTAATGAAATCGCGAGAGGATCGATTTGATCTTCTCAACGGGATCCTTTCCCACCGGTTCCATCGCAATGGAAATGAATGGTTCCCTGCCCCGCAGGTTCACGGTTTTTCCAAGGGAGATTACGAACTCCGGATCAATACCGATGAACGAGTAGCGGGCGAGTTTCTCGCTGCCCTCCATGGATTCGAGCAGGAATCCGCACCCGGTCCGGGTGCCCGTGTACACATCGAGCGGTGAGAGCTCCGGCAGCGGCAGCTCGGCACAGAGCGGGATCACCAGCGGCTTCGGCTGGTTGTTCACTGCCGTGATGAACTCCTGGAGTTGCAGGTTGAGCGGGTTTTTAGGTGTCATAGGCTGGTTACCGTATCAACCGGTTCCCCCCGGGAACGGGGGCTCTCCGGTTATTCTGAACGCAATTTTTCGCAAAAGGCCGTTATATCGTTCGTACCGGCATCATGCGAACTGGCTTTACTACAGGTCTATCTTGTACATATTTATACATTGTTGTAATTATTTGAGTGTTGTTGCATTTTATACTTCATTGAAATATAACTAAATTGACCAAGCGTACCGCCATACAACGAAGAGCCATGTCCGCTCATAAAAAAGGTCGAGACTGCGATTACCGGGAAAAAGCAGTCGTTAAAAGCCTGGAATGAAAAAAATATTCGGTTTTTCCATCCCGATCCCTGATCTTCTCAGATATTTTCCCGAAGCATTCTTCGCACCGGAACTCCGGGCTCGTGGTTATGGGGCCTGTCATAGTCACCGGATCGCAGCAGGTCGTTCCGCGGGGCGTCCTGCAGCACCCCGCACACAGGTGATCTTCTCCTTCACTTCGCATTGCACAGCGAGCGACAGCAATGTAAAAAACCGGTCGACCCGGAAAAAGACGAATCCCGTCATCAGGTTTATTGTGATCACTGCTCCAAGCTGCTCCATCGATCTGTGGAGAATTCTCACGCAAGCGAGAATGGGGGTGCTTGCCTGCCGGCGGAGGAGGCAGAGCCCGTTCCGCCTGTAATTTACCCGTGTATCAGAGCATCAGGTGGAATGATTTCAGATGGATTTTACCTCTGGTGCTGCCGGAGAAAATTCAAGAAGGCTATTTAATACGACCGGTGAATCCTGTACAGAATTTTTGAGGCAGGACCATGGGCTGGAACCGGAACAACTCATTGGGTTGGGTGTTTGTATCACGGATGATAGTGATCATCTGTTTCCTTATTGTCGTGGTTCTTGCAAAGATACTGACTACCTTCACTATTCCCGGGGGATTATTTCAAAAAACAGTAGAGGGTATTTTATTTGCTAATTTCTGGTTGCTTCTTCTCCTGGCGATCATTCTCTTTATCGCAGACATTTTTGGGACATTTCCCTTCCCCCTCAACCTGCCTGCACCGATCGTCAGAGCATTTGGCAGCGTGTTCTGCATCGCTTTTGTTCTCAGTGTCTTCCAGTGGGCGGACAGCACCTTTGGAACTACACTCTCCCGGTTCTTCTGGGTGCTTGCATTCCTTATCGTACCGCTTGTATTTCTTATCGTTCTTGCATCGGGTTACTTTAAGATCATGCGCCAGCTCCGGTGGCAGCCGAAACTGACGGATACCGGTGCAGAAGTTGTTTATCAGGAATCCTTTAAAGAACCGGAGCAACCGGTACCGGACTCTAAGTCGTGGGATGAGATCGGGGCCGAATTCCGCATGATGCTATACGATATTGTCTACCGGTTCCGCCAGGAAATAAAAAAGAAACAATGACGTGGACAACTCTGATCACCAGCCCGGATTTTCCTCAAGAAATTTCTTCTCTTTTATCTCAAGTTCCTCAGTACTCAGGTGTGCCGGCATACAGATACAGCGGTGTTCGATAAAAACCCCGCCTTTGAATATGCCCTGTAGTTCCCCCTGCCCGCATGCCCCGTAGATGTTATCATCGCAGTCATGATAAACCTGGGGGAGCCCCTCTCTGACTGCGCATTCCCTTGCCTCTTTCCATGATCCTGCCATACGAAAAGCATTGGCTGACCGGTATCATGAGACTATCCCTGTCTGAACTCACGGACAATCAGAAAGAACCATACCAGGCGAAAACCTGAAAAAAAAAGAAAAAGTATGAAATTAGAACCGGGGTTTCCGGTGCTTGGGCAGGCAGTCCCTGCAGTAGACCGGCCTTCCTTCCGTTGGTTTGAAGGGGACTTCGCACTCTTTGCCACAGTCTGAGCAGACTGTTTTTGTCATTTCTCTGTGACCGAAATTTCTCGGGCCACCATAACTCTTTCTTTCCATTGTATTACTCATGCAGTTTTGATCTGCATTTATGCATTTAACGGTTCAGTATAAATACATCTCCCTGAATAATGCAGGGATCTGCCGGTGATTTGTGACACTCCTAGGGAATGATCTCGCAGCCATTGAACTTCTCGTGTGCAAAATCCTCCAAGGTAACGGTGCCGTTTTGTATAAATCTCCGGACACGGGGGAGCGCTGTGATAAGTGCGTTGCGGAGGTTCTCTACGGTGTCGCAGACGAGTTTGCGTTCATCAACCCCCCACGGCTGTGTAATATTTGAGAAGAGACAACGACCGCCGCAAAACGTCCGGATCCTGCAGTCCAAACAATCTCCGCGGATAAGGACAGGGTCCAGCTCCAGCGGGTGCGACCGGGAAATATGTCCGACATAGTACTGGCTCATGCCGATCATCACCGGGCAGGGTCCGATGTTCCCGTCCGTCATGATACTATAATTCGCATACCCGGAACCACACCTGAGCCGGCTCTCCCGTTTGTACAGGAGATCCTCCATGGGATCCAGAAAGGGGTACCACCGCAGCACTTCCCCTTCTGTTTCCATATGGTCTACCCAGTCATCAACAAGCGTCCGTATGCCGGGATTATACCAGTCAAGTGCCCACTCCTGGAACCTGCGTTGGGAAAAATCACCTGCAAAATTTGCGTCAATCTGCCAGTGGATGGAGGAAAAGGAGTAATCCGGGTTGGATGCAAGGTAGTGAACTGCCTCCACAATATCGGTTTTCTCCGTTACCGTCATCCGGGAGATTAATTCTCCGGTATATCCCCGGGCACGGATTTTCCGGATATTCTCCATGACAAGGTCATAGACCCCGGCACCCCTGTTTGCATCAGTGAGCTCTTTCCTGCCGTCAAGGGAAATTAAGAGGGTAATAAAGCGGTTGACAATCTCCGGTGAGATCCGGTGGAGCAGAATTCCGTTGGTCTGCATAATAAACCGCTTGACTGGCGCCTCCCGGACAATCCGCTCGATCAGGTCCGTGCGGAGGAGTGGCTCCCCTCCATAGAAGGTGAGGGTGGGGGAGGGATCTTTTTCCAGAAAATCATACAGTACATTCAGGTCGAAGTCCAGTTCAACGGGTAAGTCCTCGTCAATGATCAGGGAACGCTCCCCCTCACTCTCCTTGAAAGTTTTAAAAGCCTTTGCCCTGCAGTAACTGCAGCAGAGGTTACAGTCATCGGTAAGGATGAGGTGGAAGTACATGAAAATACCTGTATTGTTAGGGTTTGAAAGACGATAAAATTTCAGCTCCTGCAGGTACTATCCCTGTCGCCGCTTATCGGAAAAAGCGCAGGTTCCAATGGGCATGCAGTAATCTATAAACAATTCCTCCGGTAATTCTCTGGTATGCCGGCCGGAAAATACTTTTCTCCCGATATTGAGACTATGGGGCGGAGCGACCTCGATGCTCTCATCGATGAACGGGTTCGGTACACGGTGCAGTATGCGGCCGATCGCTCCCCATTTTATCGCCACTGGTTCCAAGAAAACAGGATTGAACCAAAGGAGATCCGCGTCCACGAGGACCTGCTCGACCTCCCCCTTATATCGGGTAAGACAATACGGGAACACCAGCCTCCTGTCACAACAGAATATAAATTTCTCTCAACGGACTGGTCCAATGTCTTCTCCATCCAGGAGACAAGCGGCACCAGCGGGACGCCCAAAGGTTTTTTCCTGACATGGGAAGACTGGAAGCGGTACGCGGAGAAGTACTGCCGCAGTTTTGTCTCGCAGGGATTCACCAGCAGGGATCGGATCGTTGTCTGCGCTTCCTACGGTATGAACGTTGGCGCAAACACGATGACCATTGCCGCACAGCGGATCGGGATGGGGATCATCCCGATCGGCAAATGCTCCTTTGATTCCCGAATCCTCAAAAGTTACCGGCCGACCTCCATTATAGGAAGCATCTTTAAACTCCTCCGGCTTGTACGGCGTCTGAAAGCAGAAGGAGTGAAACCTGCAGATATTGCCATCGACAAACTGGTGGCGGGAGGGGAGAGCTTTGCTGAGGAATCCCGGAAATATCTTGCAGACCTGTGGGGCTGTCCTGTGTACAATACGTATGGCAGTACTGAAGGTACTATGTGTGGCGAATGCACAGAGTTTGCCGGATTGCATGTACCTGAAGATCTTGTACACTTGGATGTATATGATCCACACCTGCAGGGATTCGTTCGGGATGGCGAATGTGGCAGGGGCGTACTCACCACCCTTCTTCCGGTCGGGGGAAAAAGCGGTATGCTCCTCCTCAATTACGATACCGAGGATACTACACTCGTTGTTTCCCGGGAACGCTGCGCGTGCGGCAGGACGCACATGAGGATCTATAATCCGCAGCGAGAGGCAGAAACCGCATGGATCTTCGGGAATGCCCTGAACCGGGTGGATATTGAAGCGGGAGTCTTCCAGCCTGAAAACATGGAGTACCTTACCGGGGAGTACGAGGCATTCATCTCTGACGGGGAGTCCCCGGATGAAGCGGTTCTCCGCATCAGCGTGGAATGCCTGGACCCTGACCGGTGCGATCAAAGGCTCGTGGAGGACAAGCTTACTGAGCGCGTGCTGAAATATAAGCCCGGCCTTGCCGGCCAGTACGACGGGGGCAACCTGAAAATTATCCTCAACTTCACAGGACCCGGGGGGCTCGAACTCCAAAACCTGAAAGGGCGCCCGAAACGGCTTGTCGACCGCAGGGGGCAGGCATAATCCGGAACCGGCACCTGCATGGTGGAGGGCTGACCAGCCTTGAACCGGTCACCCTGATTGCACTATTTATCAGTGTTACCGCCATCCTGTGATGCGTCCGGGCGGCGGGGATAGATTCGGTTGGGGAAGGATCTTTCCAATAGCACTCGTAACGGAGAGCGGAAAGGTATGCAGTTTTCTCTCGGAAAGCAGAACCTCGAGACCTCCTCCCGTTATAATGCTGCATGAAAATCCGGGCAGGCCCGGTCTTGTCCGGCAGGTTGTTTCGGTTTTGATTGGTCACTCAGAAGCAATCGATATGGATCGTGTCCAGATAGAATGGAACCGCGAAGCAGATCATGAGAACATTTCAAGGACTATGATAGCTACGCGTGTCTGCCCCGAACTGGATGGTCTCCAATACACTCAACCTGCTTCCGGATGCACTGCGGATTCAGATGACTGGCTGGAACCCGGTGAATAATTCGAGATAACCCTCTGTTTGGAGGGAGGAGCCCCTCAATACGGGACGTTCATACTCTTGTTCGACAAGGACGGCGTATTGATACCACTTTCCATCAATCCGTTTTATCCCCGTCAGTAACCAGCCGGTCATAAATCTGGTCTGATACTGCCGCACCCCCGGCAGGTCCCCAGAAATACTCCCCGCGGACTGCGCTTACACATCCGGTGCACCAAACGGCGCCGCCACGCGTTCAGTCTGTTTTACATTGGATTATTGACAAATGGGAACTTTTAAAGACGTTTTTAATCGGAGTGAATAGTGTGGCACAATGACCAAAAAAACCTTAAATAAGTGGTAAAAATCAGGATATCGACGGGCTTTCGACGGAAACCTTTTATATAATCAGACGTTAACTCTCATTATCAAAACCCAATAGAGGTTTTGAGGTGTTTAAATGGGAACCAAAATTGGAAAAGAAAAGATCCAGCGCGAAAAGGGCTACCTCTACTTTATCGGCAAAGATGGATATGTCTGGGCAGCCCCGATGAAGCACAACAAGACCGGCAGGAAGAAGAAAGTCGGTACTGAAAAGATCGCCAAGGAAAAGGGCTTCATGTACTACATTGGCAAAGACGGATTCGTCGCAAAAGCCAAGATGAAGAACGCATAATCTCCTTTTTCCTTTTACACGCAGTCCATCTGCCGCCCGGAATACTCCGGCCGGCGGGACTGCACAATATTTTCCCGGTGGGGGAGTTTCTCGATCTGGTTTTTGTCTGTCTCCCGGTTTTTGTATCTCAATATTGAATTGCTCCCTTGATATCCTGTCTCACTACAGGATAGGGATGTTTCTGCGAATATCCTCGCTGGTAAACGAGAAGTTTATGGAATGAACTGCAGGTCTGGATGAAAAAGACACAGGCTGGTTCACGGACCCGGTTTTTCGATCAAGGATCGGTTTGAAAAATATGCTCTCTGTAGAAATCCTGTTTTTAAAAGAGTGATCTCACCGAAGACCAGGCCGGATGTTATCGTCAGGTGGAGCGGCTTTCACGGTCAAAAAACCCATGCGGGAATTCTGGGACATCGGAGCTCGCTACGAACCCGGTTGTACCTCATTTCCCTCGCCCCCCGGATTT
>JBAVWM010000020.1:0-8983 GCA_049697815.1 Methanoregula sp.
GAATACAATGCCCGGCGTGAAATATTATGACCTGCGGCATGTAACCGGCCAGATTACCCATATCGATATCGATAACGGCGTTGTTGAGTCTGCGGGAACCTCCTTTTTCAACAAGGCTGTTCTCCGGGTTCTCAACAGCACCGGCTGGGGCGTTATCCAGATCGACAATTTTACCCCCTGTACCGGCAGAAAGTTCGAGGACCTGATCGAGTCGGCGCAGAAACTGGCGGGTTTTACCGAAGAGATCGTGGAGCTGGGTACGGTGCCCCATGCTCTCCTTCCCGTACCCCCCATGAAGGAAGATCCCCGATCTGTCAGTATCGAGGAGAAGTCCTCGCTGCTTGCCGGCATCGAAGAGGCTGCCCGGCACCCTTTGGTCACAAACCGCCGGGCGAATTATATCGAGCGGATCGAACAGGTCCGGTTTGAGGACAGCTCGGCCAACGAATATGCGTACGAGATGTGCCGGTCCGGTTTCAACGTGCTTGCCGTTGCCTCCCGGAACGGAAATGTCCAGATGGGGTACGAACGGGAGCACACCATCCACGGTTTTGATCTCCGTCACCGGCAGGAGTCCGGCAAAAAAGCCGCGGAAATTGCGGTTGCCCTGCTTGATGCCGGTGCTGTGAAGGGGGGGAAGATGCAGGCAGTTCTCGATCCTGAACTCGCGGGAGTGTTTGCCCACGAAGCAGTTGGTCATGCAAGTGAGGGGGATCTCATCCAGGAGGGCAGTTCTGTGCTGAAAGGCAGGACCGGAGAAAAGATCGCGAGTGAGATCCTCACCATTGTCGATGACCCCACTCTCTGGGGGTTCGGGTTCGACCCGGTGGACGCAGAAGGAACGGCAGTGAAGAGGACCGAGATCATCCGTCGGGGAGTCGTCAATGCGTTCCTCCACAACCGCGAGTCGCTGGCAGCCGTGGGAAACGGCATTGCGGGCCATGCCCGCGCCATGCCCGGGGAGCCCCCGCTGGTGCGGATGAGCAACACGTTCATCGAGAATGGTGATGCCACAGAAGCGGAGATCTTTTCGGAATGTAAAAACGGGATCTTCTTAAAAGGCTCCCGCGGTGGCCAGGTGGATCCGGGCAGGGGAATATTCCAGTTCAATGCAGAATACGGGTATCTCGTGGAACAGGGTGAGTGCACAAAAATGATCCGGGACGTCTCGCTCTCCGGCGAGATCCTCTCGACGCTCCACAGGATTACGCTCTGCGGGAACGACCGGAAGATGAGCCCGGGATATTGCGGGAAAGGCGGTCAGAGCGTGCCGGTCAGCGACGGGGCGCCCCATATCCTCCTTCTCGATGCGGTGGTGGGTGGCAGTGGCCTGGATTGAAGATCTTATCAGGGAAGGACAGAAATCCGTCGATGAAGTCGAGGTCTTTTACGTAGAAGGCACCTCCGTTTCAGCAGACTTAAAACAGAAGAAAATAAACCTCGCCACGACATCCCGGGACTGCGGCCTTGGTATCCGTACCATCCATCAGGGAAGGATCGGATCTTCCAGTACCAACGATCCCGATACGTGGAGGGATTGTCTTGCGGCTGCCATTGCAAGCGGAAAACTTGCTACCCCGCAGACCTGGAGCGGCCTGCCGGAGCCGGTCTCCCTTCCCGCCACCCCCCTTTCGTTTGATCCTGCGCTGGAGTGCGATCCGGGCATTGCCCGCGACCTGCTCCGGCAGATGCTCGAAGGAGCGGCAGAGCACCCGGCAGCAGATATAACCGCAGGCTCCGCTTCCCTCTCTGTCTCGTCCGTAACGCTCGCAAACAGCAACGGTATCCGGTACGAGGATCGCCATTCCGGGGTGTCCCTCTCCCTTGAAGCGATTCACCGGCAGTCAACCGGCTACGAATTTGATCATGCGAGTTATTTCGCGGATGTCGATCCCCAGAATGTGGGAGAACGGGCGGCCTTCTTTGCCTGTAAATCCGCTGACGGGAAGGACATCCCGACCGGGGACTACCCGGTGGTCCTCTCTCCTCTCGCGTACGCAGAACTGCTGGGCAATGTCTTTATCCCCGCTCTCAACGGACGCAGTGTCCACTCCGGGCGGTCGCGGCTGGCGCAGTCACTTGGCGAAGGTATTGCCGATCCCCGGATATCGATGTATGACGATCCCCTGTTGCCACGGGCGAATGGCAGCGTGCGGTGGGATGCCGAGGGGACTCCGACCCGGCGGATCGACTTTATCCATGACGGGGTGCTCCAGACCTTTGCCTATGATCTCAAGACAGCCTACCGGTATGACAAACAGAGTACCGGATCTGCGGTCCGCGGGGGATTCGGGGGTCTGCCATCCATCGGCCATCACAATTTTATCGTGGACGGGAAGCGGGAGCAGATTTTCGATGAGCGGGTGGTGTATGTCCACAATGTTGTGGGAGCCCACACGGCTAACCCGATGAGCGGGGACTTTTCCGTGGAACTATCCAATGCTTTCTGGATGGAAGACGGGGGATTTGAGGAACCCGTGAAGAGCGCCATGATGTCCGGCAATGTTTTTGACCTTCACAAGGACATTGCGGGCCTGAGTAAGGAAACGCGGGCCATCGGGTCGCTCATCCTGCCGTCGGTAAAATTACATAACCAGTATATCATTGGAAAATAGAAACACAGGGAAGAAGATGAGTTCAGTCATTGTTACTATCCTGCTTGTCGTTGCAATTGTTGCTGTTTTGTACTACTTAGCCAAACAATTTTCCATACTCGTCGCAAATGCCGTTGCAGGGCTGATACTTCTCGTTCTCCTGAACTACTTCCATGTCATGGAGTTGCTGGGCAAACCCGACCTCGGCTACGACCTTGCAACGATTCTTATCTGTGCTATCGGGGGAGTCCCCGGGGTATGCATCCTTGTTCTCCTCGATATTCTCGGGATAACGATCTGAAAAAAGACTTCGTGGCAGGAGTCGGGTGCAGATCTCAAAAAAGGGCACCCTCCCCTCTCTTTTTAAAAACACATTGGCTTTCCGAATAGACCTCTTCCTGATCCTGTTTCAGGTTGAACGGTTTTATCTCCCGGGAGTGGGAAGTCATCCTCATTTTTACGACTTCCATTGCAGGGGAGACAGCTACAGATATTTCCTGTCGGCAGACATAGCGAAGGAGGATGACCGTGTCCGAAAGGTCTTCGATAGGGTCGTGACGGCGGGAAAAGACGTTGTCGCGGTCAGTCTCCGACATCATCACGATAGTGCAGGTCTTGTCGCGAAGTCCTCCGATGAAGCGCTCTGTCTCCCGCCAAAGTCCGGATTCCGTAATAAAGAGAACTGCAAGGGAGGAAAAGGTGGTCGATACTGAACCGTCTGGCTTGCTTGTCTGTGTTGAGGGGGTTTATTCTTGATCCGGTTATGGGCAGGGTTGAAGTATCTTCCTCCTCGTCATGAGAGCTTAACCCTCGTTCCCATTGTCTGCAATACCCCATCAGATAGAGTTAAATGAATAAAGCGAGGATGTCGTAGTGAGGTAATAACGACCATGTGCACAGTAGGCGGGCCGGTAGATATCGATCTTCCTCCGGAACGTGTAACGGGGAAGGACTACCGGTGCAATGAATGCGGCGAGCGGTTCAAGGGCATCGGAAAAAAGCCCATCTGTCCCAGCTGCCAGTCGGATGATATCGCAGCAGCATGAAGTATCCCCTTGGGGACGGGCTGCTGCTCATCCGGGGGGACCACTCCTTCCTGCTTATTGGAAAGGCAAAGGACCGGTTCTCTCTCTGCATAGAGACTTCCACGGAAGAATTCTGCCAGGGAGTCATGACTGGTGATGTAATCGTAGTGTCCGCCCCTGAAGGCGGGGCAGTCGAGCCGGCGCTGATGCTGATGGAACTCGTCAGGACCTATCACGTACCGCTCCTGGTGCTGCCCCGGGATCACCCGGGGTCGCGCAGGATCTCCCGGGTGGTATCGGTTGCACCGGAAATCCATACCAGCTGCTCGATCACCCGGGGAACGCACCCTGAGCAGCACCTGGTCTGTTCCAGCGATGAACTTGCCGGCCTGTCAATCCGGGGAGCTTCCGGGGGCCTTGAGATTACGGGAATCCCGGCTGGTGCAATCCTGCAGACCGTCAATTTCCGGGTCCTTCCGGACTGTTCCTGATTTGTATTTCTCCCCCTCCCGATTTTTTACCCGGAACATCCCGTCTGAATGAAATAACAATACATATATCCCTTTTTTTCCAAGTATTGTACTTGCCGTGAGAGGAGGGTTGGATGAAGACTGAGGTCCTGAAAGACATCAAAAAAGCGGAAGAAGAGTACCAGTCCACCATCAGCAAGGCCCAGGAAGAGAAGAAGCAACGGCATTCCCAGGCTGAGCTGGAGGCTGACAATCTGGTATCCAAGGCGCAGAGCAATGCAGAACAATACAAAAAGCTGAAACTGGAAGAGGCACGGCACCAGGCGGCACTTAAGCACGCTGAAATCATAAAAAGTGGCAATCAGCGCGCAGCAGCACTCAGGCTGAAAGGAGAACAGAACCTTTCCAAGGCAGTGCAGCTGCTGGTTATGCGGTTTAAGGAGCAGCTGCATGTTAAAGCCTGAACAGATGAGCCGGCTCCTCATCGCAGCCTCGCGGGACCAACTGGCCCCGGTTATAGCGGAACTGTACCGCCATAACCTGTTCCACATCGAGGATTATGTCGATACGGGGGCAGAAGGCTACGAGGGCTTTAAGATTGGTACGCCTCTTTCAGGTGCAAGCGAAAGGTCTGCAGATCTGACCAAGATCCGGGCAATTGCCAACACCATTGCCGTTCATGCGGATGACGTTGAAGCAGGGCCGTCCTGTTCGCGGGACGAGCTGCAGACAAAGATCGAGCGGGAACTCCCGCTCCTGGAGCGGGAAGTTGAGGAGCTGACGGCCAGGCGCTCAAAACTCGAGATGAGGGTAAAAGAACTCGAACAGAAGATTGCCGAGATCACCCCGTTTGCCGATATACCGGTTGACCTGAATCTGTATCACGGTTACCAGAGATTCACAACCATTGCCGGCTATGTGTCTCGCGAAGTGAGCCTGAATGTTCCCCATGAAATGTATTTTTCAAAGAGGAAGGATAAGAATTTCCTTGTTGTAATCTTCCCGACCGAGCAGAAAGGGGAAGTCGAAAAGACGCTTGCAGAAGCCGGCTTCCAGCCGGTCCCTGTTCCGGAAGAGTCCGGTTCAGCCCGGGAGCGAATCGAGTTTTACTCCGGTGATACCGTATCCCTGAACAAGGAGATTGCCGAGATCAACAGGCAGCTCGAAGACATAAAACAGAAACACACGGCGTTCCTTGTAGCCTGTGAAGAACTTTTAAAAGCAGAAGTTGACCAGAGCGAGGCCCCGCTCCGCTTTGCAACCACCAAGCAGACGTTCGTTGCAGAAGGGTGGGTGCCTGCGGACAAGGTCGCGGCTGTCACAAACTCCCTGGTCTGCGTGACTAACGGCAAGGTATTTGTTACGGTCGTACCGACAGACCCTGATCATGACGCGGTACCGGTGGAATATAACAACCCGCACTTTGTAAAACCCACCCAGGTACTGACGGATATCTATTCCCGCCCGAAGTATACCGAGATCGACCCAACACTGATGATCTCGATTGTGTTCCCCCTGTTCTTTGGATTGATTCTCGGAGACGTCGGATACGGGCTGATTCTCCTTGCACTGTCATTCGGACTCCGGAAGCTCTTCAAGGGTGAAGAAGGCCGGTACCTGCTTGACGTGCTCAGAAATGCAAGTATCTCGAGCATCTTCTTTGGCCTGCTCTATAGTGAGTTCCTAGGCTTCCCTATCCCCGGCCTGAACCCCCTCATGCCTTCCCGCCACCTGATGGCAGAAGCTGCAGAAGGTGAGACATCCCATGGCCCGATGATCCCGCAACTGATAATCATAGCCATCTGGATAGGAATTCTGCATATCACGCTCGGGCGTATCCTCGGCGTTATCAACCATGCACGCCAGGACCACGGTGAACACCGGACAAAAGCGATACTGGCCAATCTCGGCTGGATTGCGGTCATGTGGGGTATTCTGGTTGTTATCTGGTCAATTGCACCGATACCGCTTATGCCCGACCTGACCGGTCTTCCCGCGGTGGTATCCATCATCAATGTCGCGGGAGTTGTCGGGATGGTTTTCGCGGTTCTGGGCATTCTTCTGATCGCCCGCGACTCAGTGCTTGAAGTTGTTGAACTTCCCTCAATCATCTCCCATGTATTATCGTATACCCGTATCGTTGCGGTCGGGTTCTCGTCCGTCGCCATTGCGATGGTCATCAATTATATGTCCATTACGATGCTCATAGAGCCCCAGTTGCAAAATTTTTCAATTTTCAGTATTGTCATTATCATTGCCGGACTGGTCGTGTTCCTTGTGGGACATGCTCTCAACACAGTTCTGGGTATCATGGGTGGAGGACTCCACTCAATCAGGTTGCATTATGTTGAATTCTTCACCAAGTTCTACAAAGGTGGAGGCGTGAAGTACATTCCGTTCGGAATGAAAAGAAGATTTACGGAGGACTAAATTATGGCAGCAGAATCAGTTGTAGCAGCAATAGATGTTGGAATGACCGTTGAACAGATTCAGGCAACGCAGCTCGGAATGAAGGCAATAGGTGCAGGTGTTGCCGTCGGTCTCACCGGTATCGGTGCAGGCATGGCAGAGATGGCAATCGGTACTGCCGCAGTCGGGGCAACCGCCGAAAACAAGGACGTGTTCGGTCTTGTCCTGTTGCTGACCGTTATTCCCGAAACCATCGTTATCTTCGGTCTGGTTGTCGCTCTCCTGCTCTTGTTCGTATAAGCCGGGAGAGGACAATGGGACCGGAAGTAAAAGAACAGGAGGTCTGCCCCAATAGCGGCCAGGAGGTCCATACCGCCAAGGATGGAAATTCAGGCCTGAAAACGCTCGTGAAGGAGATCCGGGAGAAAGCCAGGGTTGAAGCGGAGAAGATCCAGGCCGAGGCCAAAGCCGATTCAGATCAGATCCTGACTGCCGCAGCAAAGCGGTCCGAAACGATCAAACTTACGGCAGACGGGGAGGTCACAAAACAGACCGCCCATATCGTAAGCCAGGAAGTTTCCGCCGCAAACCTGCTGGTCAAGCGTGAGCTTCTCAATACCCAGAAAGCGCTCCTCGACCAGGTCTATGAGGCTACACGGAAGGAGGTTGCCGCTCTCCCGGATAGCTTCCACCGCGAGGCTATCAGGACACTCCTCACCGAGGCAAAGCGAGAGATCCCGAATGGGAAGATCTTCTGCAATGCCCGCGATATGGCTGCCACAAAGGCCATTATCGCCGAGCATGCAGAGTTTGCGCAATTCTCCGTTGGGGGACCTGTCGATATTGACGGGGGTATCCTTATTGAAGGTGAGAAGGGCGCACTGCAGATCGATTACAGCTATCGCACATTCCTTGCTAAAGTATGGGAATCCGGGTTGAAGAATGCGTCCGATATCCTGTTTGGATGAGGAGGTAAACGTATGGCTGGCGTGAGTGGTTTCTCAGCACCGTACATTTACATATGTACAAGGATGCGGGTGAGAAAAACAACCCTGCTCCCGCGGGAGGAGTATATGCGGATGCTCAATATGAGCCTTCCCGAAATTATTCGTTTCATCGGAGAGACCGATTACAAGCAGGAGATCGATGAACTGGGGGCGACGTTCAAGGGAATTGACTTAATCGAGGTCGCCCTGTCCTGGAACCTTGCCAAAGAATACCAGAAGATACTGGAGATAACTCCGGGTACTCTGAAACAATTTACCCAGGCATATCTCAGGCGCTGGGATATCCAGAATGTACTCACCCTCCTCCGGGGCAAAATGCAGGGAGAAAAAACAGGGAAGATCAAAGAGGTCCTTATTCCTGCCGGGAGTCTTGACCGGGCAATTCTTGACCGCCTCTTGGCAGAAGACAGTACGGACAAGATTGTTGAATTGCTCAAGGGATACCGGATGTATCCATCAGTATTTGCCCGTGAATATCCCTTGGCTAAGGAAAGCGGTTCTTTCTCACGGCTGGAAAACGCCCTCTATAAGCAGTTTTATGAAGAAATCATCGCGGAAGCCGGGAGCGGGATCAAGGGTGGCAACCTCTTCCTTGAATTTATCCGGCTTGAGATCGATATCAAGAATGTCAAGACCCTGTTCCGGCTGCACACAGATGCCTTTGAAGAAGATGCACGGGAAATGTTCATCAGCGGGGGAGTTCTTACCTCCTCAGATTTCGCCAGTCTGAATGGTGTCCATGACCAGAATGAGTTTATCGATTTACTCAAGACAAAGATCCGGCACAAGGCTTTACTAACGCTCCTGGAAGAGTTGCGGGGTGAAAAAACAATGCGGGATGTCGAGGTACGGCTTACCCGCGTCCAGCTCGACCAGATGGAGCGCATGTCCAAGCGTCATCCCATCTCCATTCATCCGATCCTCGTCTACCTGGAAAAGAAAAAATACGAGGTTTTTAACCTGCGGGCACTGGCACGGGGCAAGGAATCGAAACTCCCCCCGGAGAAAATTTCAGGGTATATGGTGATGTAAATGGAGATTGCAGTTATTGGTAACAGCGAATTCATCCTCGGTTTCCGGCTTGCGGGTATCCGCAAGACGTATGCTGCCGAGAATGACGAAAAATTGACCGAATGCATCAGCAGTGCCCTGTCAGACCGCGAGGTCGGGATCCTCGTCCTCAACTCAAGCGACATTGAAAAGGTTCCGCGCAGGCTCCGGACCACACTGGAAAACTCGGTAAAGCCGACCGTTATTGCCATTGGCGCAGAAGAAGGCGGACTCTCCATGCGGGAGAGAATCAAGAGATCGGTGGGTGTTGATCTGTGGAAGTAAAAGAGAAAAAAACCAAAGAAACAAAACAAGGGGTTCTTAAAAGAATCGCCGGCCCTGTCGTTACGGCAGTTAACCTTGACGCCCACATGTACGATGTGGTGAAGGTCGGCAAAGAAGCGCTGATGGGAGAAGTCATCAAGATC
>JBAVWM010000021.1:0-5716 GCA_049697815.1 Methanoregula sp.
TTGTATCAGATCAGTATGCAATCCTCATCAGTGAAGAGGATTTTTTATCGGGATCACTGCGGCAGGAAAGTAATGTTCGGCCGAGCCGGATTTTCACAGCGGATATTTCAATTATCCAGTATACGGCCGGTCATTTGACGGAAGACGTGATGCAGAAGATAACCGACCGTGTCATAGGGCTTTTCCGGAACTGAAGATGCAAGACACTCGCATGGCTGATCCAAAAATCATTGAAGCCGTGAATCTTTTCAGGAGTACTCTTGAATCAGAAGGGATCCGTATCCATGACCTGATTCGTTTCGGGTCTGCAAGTACCGGTTCTCTCAAGGCCGGGCGGTGATATTGATATTGCGATCATATCCGATGACTTTGATGGAAAATATATTTTTACCCGGGCACGGATGACAAAAGATGCAGAGCTGAACACAATCAAAAAGTACGGCTTGCTCTGGATATTATTACGCTCACAACCGCGGAGTAAAATGACCGGAACTCCGTTTTCCTCAATAATATCCGGAAAGGTGTCCCTTTCCTCTCCACTCCCTCTGCATAATACTTCATCCCCCACCCCCCAATCCGGCCCCTCTACGGCCCCGGATTGCCCCTCCGGACACCCCCATTCCGGAATTTCGTGCAAAAACCCCCTATTTTCGTACACGGTTTTCCGGAAACCTTCAGTTTACAGGGATTTACGGTAAACGGGGCATTTTCCATGGCGCTGTAAAAACATTATTATTCTTTATTAAAAGGCGAAACCCAGGGCCGGTAGGGGCGTAGCAGGGTCAAATGAAAGGAAGGACGGTTTTGGGATACCCCCGGAGGTTGTGCAAGGCCGGGCAAAAAAGATTATTTCCTTGAGAAAATTCCTGACAGGAAACCGAATACCTGGTTCAGCAGGTTGCCGGATCCCAACGGTTTCCCGCTTTGTCCACCCGTCACCAGGTACTGTGTTTTCGGGATCTGGTTCTGCTGTACGGGTACGGTATCACCGGATCCGGTTGGGTTAACGGTTGAGGGGAAGATCACAATATTGTCATCGACAGCCGGATCTTCGAATACCTGAACAAGAGCTTCGTAGGCATCGTCGCCCTGCAGGCTCCCGGCTCCACGGATCTTGAAGATGCGTGTACCGTCAGCATTATTGTTGTCTTTGAGCATCCTGTTCACGACCCAGCCGTCCAGTGCATCTCCTGCAGTAACGTTGGCGAGGTAGATATCAAAGACGTTGTTCTGCATCGGGTGCTGGACGACAACATGAAATTTGCCTTCTTCCAGCCTGGCAGTTGCCCTGTCGAGATCCAGGGAATAAGCGCCGGTTGAATCCGGGTGGACGACAAACTGGTTTGCGTACCCTGCCGTGCCGGAACCCGACGCACTAATGATCCAGATGGCCACACCGGGACCCGGGTTGCCTTTTGCGGTACCGGAGATCGTGATCTTGTCTCCCTTCATGACAACCGATGGGGGTACAGAGAGATTACCATGCGGGGACTCGATGTTTGCCGGCCTCGACATGATGAAAGCGACCCTGGCGTAATGCGTGTCGTTTATATGGGGGAGATCCCGGGGCGAACTGGCTGCAAACACCTCGAACATCCCGGCATCAATGAGGACCTTCTGGCTGTTCCATGTATAGGACCATTCGTTATCCGGCCCGGCACTGGCTGCCAGGAACGTGGATGCATCGCCATCAATAACGGGAGAGTCCCGCGGGTGAGTACTCTGGATCTGGGATCCATTCGGGTCCAGGTTGGGCCCGGTGATAAAGAGATATGTTGTATCGGAACCGGTGTTGGTGCCGGAGAACGTGAACGTATCTCCGATCGAATACCTCCCGCTCTTCGGCTGGGTTATTGTTACGGATCCATCGTTTCCGGTTGACGCTGCTGCCGGACCTGTGGCAGCCAGGATGAACAGGCAGAATACAAGAAGAAGAAACAGGTTTTTTTTCACAATTTTTCACCAGATCTTTTTTTTGCTCCTGCAAGGTAATAAGCGCCCAAAATCACCGGGGTTATAGGGTGAACTTCCCGGTTCAAGCCTGAACCGGCAGGTACAACCCGGTAAAGAAGATATAACTCCGGAACCCATATGCTCAATCAGGATGAGAGGCATGAAGGAAAAGGCCGGCAGGATCGTGGTAATTACGGATGGATCTGACGATAAGTTCCGGACGGTTGAGTGTCTTGAGGATCTTGACCCGCTTGCAGAACTCTCTGAATACCTTGATGTCCTTTCGAACGGTACCCGGCTTAAGATCCTGAAGTGCCTGGAGAAAAAGTCCCGTACAACCCGGGAGATCTCGCAGGAAGTGGAGACCAGCTACGAAAATACGAAAAAGCATCTTGACCGTCTCTGCCTGATCGGGGTTATCAAAAAAGAGGCAGGGATCACGGATCCTCGGTTGAAGTGTGTCCAGCTCTTCTGGAAATATTCCCTCGTGCCCGGCGGGCTTGAATCTGTCATCCGCAACCTGGGGCTGTTCTCCCATATGAAAATGCAGATTGTCAGGGACGATATCTCCGAAAAGATCGATGAGACAAGAAAAATGTTCTCCCGCGAACTGTTCGGAAATACCCCGGTCCTCATTGTTCTTGGCGGGCAGGATGACGGGAGGGCGTTCTCCCTGACGCATGACACCATACGTATTGGCAGGACCGATCCCGAAAAACAGGCACAAATCAACCCGGCAGAGGACCTTGTCCTCTCGCAGGGATATTCATCCGTGAGCCGGGTTTCCCGACCCCATGCCCGGCTTGTCCGGGAGAAAAAGACCTGGTGCATCGAGGACTGTGGGAGCAGTGGGGGCACTTCGGTCAATAAAAAAAACCTTGGTCAGAACGAGCGTGTCCCCCTCCATGACGGGGATCTCATCGAATTGTCAAAGGGAAATACCGGCGCAAAATTTCTCGCGATCATCCCAACGGGTACCTGACGAATCTGGTAATTGCTATGCCCGGGTTTCTGGCAGGCTCCTCATGATGCCGAATGCAGGAAGAGATTTTCAGGATTCGTCCTCAAAGAGGTCCCAGTCGATGGTATCCAGATATTCTTTGAGTGCATCCAGCAGTTCACCTGCCGACTGGTAACGCTGTTTTTTATTCTTGGCAAGACATTTCAGGATAATCCTTTCAACAGCCGCTGTATCCGGCTTAATATCGGAGGGGAGGAGCGGGTCTTCCGTTGTTATCTGGCTAACCATCTCCATCATACTCTCGTCATCAAATGGTGTCAAACCGGTAACAAGCTCGTAAAAGACCGCACCTATCTGGTAAATATCCGTCCTTTCATCAGTACTGCCGAATTTTTCCGGCGCGATCTGTTCCGGTGCGGCATACGAGAGGGAGAAGCCGGCAACCGTGGTTTTCCGGGAATTATCTTCAAGGATTTTACTGATCCCCCAGTCGGTGATCTTCGGGACCATCTCATCGGTGAGGAGGATGTTCTGCGGTTTGATATCCCGGTGAATGCACCTGCGTGCGTGGGCATACCGGATCCCTTCTGAAATATCCCATACAATACGGGCTGCCAATGCGACCGGAACCGGTTTTGCTATATTTTCGAGGGACCCGGGGACAAATTCCATCTCGACATAGGGGACCGGGAGAATGTTCACTGCTTTCACTTCGACAATATTGGGGTGGTGCATGGTCTCCCACACCTTTATCTCGTGCAAAAAGGATTTTCCCGTCCGTTCATTGGACCTGATGGGAATCTTGACGGCAACCTTCTGGTTATCGCTGATACGGTACGCGGAATAAACCATAGCAAATCCCCCGCTGCCGATAGGAGATATTCTTGTGTATTTACCCGCGAGTTCTTCAGGAAACACATTCATCGGGAGCGACGGAGATGCAGGAGTTCCTGCTGCCATGGTTGCCGGAAGAAAGGTCCCTGCGGCAGGGATTCCTGTATCTGCCCTGCGGTTCTGCGCCTCATCACGTCGCGATATACTAAGCGTATTTCCTTTAGAATATTCTGGAACTGTGCTGTTTCCTTTTTTCCTGAAGAAGAATATCGCTCCGCTGGCACAACCGAGGAGGATTATACCGAAGACCGCCATAGGGGTTCTATACGGCAGGTCGCCACCGTTGTTCCCTGCTGGTGAGGAGAAATTACCGGAAGAATTGTCGGATCCTCCCGGTACGTTCTCCACCGTGGTCCGAGTCAGTGAATTTCCGGCAACTGACGGTCCTGCAGTACTGTCAGAGACGGAATTATTACCGAATACCGTGATCCCATCCCGGGGGGAATCAGTTGCATTAACCGATGGGGAGGTGGATATCGCACCGGCAGTTGTTGCCGGGGGTGTCCCGAGCGAGAATGAGACCGGCACGATCAGGTCATCTGTTTTCGGGCCATTGACCGCTGCGGAAAATGCGGTATAAGCAGATTCACCATACAGTCTCCCGTTTCCGCTGAACGTGAATACATTGGAGCGGATCCTGTTATTGAACAGGTAATCGCCATTCAGGTCAAAATCAAACCTGTCATTGGCTGATGGGTGTTCAACAAAAACGTGATACTTTCCCTTGAGCAGGTGAGTGGCTGCGCTGTCGATATCCAGTGAATAGGTGCCGTCAGGATCCGGTTCGACAACAGACCTGTCTGAATATTCCGGGCCAATCACCCAGATGGCAATACCGGGTGCCGGGCGGCCTGTCGCCTTTCCGGAGATGGTAATCGTATCTCCCTCTTTGGCCTCCAGTGGCCGGGCTGTTGCCGACAGTATTGGTTCAGTTATATTGATTCCCACAGTGTCGTAGATCGCACTGCCCAGGTGGATTTTGTCACGCGGCGTACTGACAGCATAAATCGTATATGTCCCGGTATTAAGGGGAACTTTGTGAGTATCCCATATCCAGGACCATTGATTATCCGTCCCGACATGGACCGCCTTGAATGTGGATACAACACCATCAGTAACAGGTGCGATTCTCGAATCATTGCTCTCGATCTGTGAACCGGCAGCCACAAGACTGGGCCCGGTAAAGAAGAGATACGTTATATTGGAATCGGTGTTGGTACCGGAGAAAATAATCTCGTCGCCAAAGATATAGAATCCTGTTGCGGGCGGAGAAGCGGATATGGTGACTGTTGCAGGACCCGCGATGTGCGCCGGATTCCCGCTGGGGGACGCCGATACCGGCATGATGGCAAGGTGAATAACCAACAGACATGAAGCGAGAATAATCAAAAAAAAAGTATTTCTCATTTTTTCTGACTCTGGGGATCTTATTGTCCCATATTATTAAGAATATGCCGATATTTTACCATGAATTTCACTACGAGGAGGCATGAAAATTCCGTACCTGGGCCATGAATCGGGACCTCATCCCACACCCCCCCCTAATCCGGCCCCGCTGCGGCCCCGGATTGCCCCTCCGGGCATCCCCATTTCCGGAATTACGTGCAAAAACCCCCTGTTTTCGTACACGGCTTTTTGGAAAACGCCAATCTGATATGATTTAAGGCAAACAGAGCATTTTCCATGGCGCTGTAAAAACATTATTATTCTTTATTAAAAGGCGAAACTCAGGGCCGGTGGGGGTACAGCATGGGGGATCGAAAAGAAGGGCTGTTTTCCGGATCACCTGATGCAGATAATGGAGCCTCCATCCGCCATATGGAGGGGGGCGGGCGGTGTACTCTGAATCAGGGGATGCTACAACACCCTCTCATTGATCAATATCCTGCACCACAGGATGGATAGAAA
>JBAVWM010000022.1:0-4068 GCA_049697815.1 Methanoregula sp.
GCACCAGGCTTGTAACGGTCCGGGCATGCACTTCATTGATCCCGCAGGATCTGCCGAGCTGAAGCACACTGCGCTGGCGCGGTGACAGTTCGCCCAGCAGGGGAAAAGCGTCCATTCTCGAGAGATAATCCACGAGAAGACCATCCTGCAGGCCGCGGCCCGTGGTCAGAATCGTATCGAGTCCCAGTTCCCTCATAAAGGTATCGAGAATTGCTGCCCCGGCGATGATGATATCCGCCCGATCCGGGTTCATGCCCGGTACTTTTCTGCGCTGGTCAAGCGTGAGGGAGCAGAGCAGGGCAGTCACTTTCTGCAGGTCTTTACCGGAAAGGACCAGATCGATGTTACTGCCATTCTGGCGAAGTGCCTTCTGGGCAATTTCAGCAAGGTTTATGATGGTCCCTGAACTGCCAATGGCTAATACCGGTTTTTGGCTGCGTATCTTCCTTATGGAATGGATAATGGTATCATTTACGTGGTGCTGAATACGTTTGTACTCGTCCGGGGAAACAGGACCCGTGTTTTTACGGGGCATGTACAGGTTCGACAACCGGATGGCACCGAGCCGGAAACTATCGAGATACTGGTAGGTCCGGTCATTCCCGATTGCGATCTCCGTACTCCCTCCGCCGATATCAATAAAAAAAGCCTGCCGGTCCTCAATATGGATACCGCTTGCAACACCAAGATAGATCAGCCGGGCCTCCTCCTTCCCCGAAATCACGCGGACATCAATCCGGGCATCCTGCCTCAGCCGGTGCAGGATCTCGTTCCGGTTTGTTGCCTCCCGCATGGCTGAAGTGGCCACCGCGACAAACTCTTCTGTCGAGAATGTGCGTGCAAGGTCGGTGAATTTCTTACATACCGTGATGAGACGCTCGATGGCTTCCGGCTGGATCTCGTCCTCGTCGAACTCCCCTTCACCCAACCGCACCTGCTGTTTCTGGCGGGAGAGGATGGTATACGAATGGTTCGGGTTGAGCCGGACAACGAGGAGACGAACGGAGTTTGTCCCGATATCGATGAAGGAGACAATACGCCCGTTCGGACTGATCTTTTTCGATTTCACCGTATCACCAGAAGCTTATTAAAGACCTCCACGAAAAGCTCTGCTTTACCCTGTGCACGTGCTTTTTCCACCGTGGTATCTCCCGTGCCGGTCACCGTACACGTTACATTGTCAGCAGCTATGATACAATGGACCTCCTGTACCGATCCGGTATGCGGGTAATCGAGCCCATCGGCAATGCGGAGGATAGCAGCGAGCATAAGTACGTTCTTCCGGTATTCCGGTGAGATAAAATCAAGGTACGGGCAGGTAGCGGGCCGGACTTTCCCGCGGTGGGAGAGGACAATAAAAGCAAGAATCCCGCGTTCCTCAAGATCGAACGGAAGTGTCTCATCGGTGAAGAGCATCTCCGCCCCGCGACGGTTATGTCCCGGTTGCCCGTACTTCCAGCCAATATCGTGCAGTTCTCCGGCACACCCGAGCAGGAAACGGTCGTGCACCCCAAGACTGTGCAGGGGTTGCAGGGAATCAAAAAGCATCAGCGCGAGATCCGTTACGTGCCGGCTGTGGGACCGAATGCCAGGATATACACCGGCAAGGACATTGACTGCCCCTGCCGCCTCATCGTCTCGGTACGATTCTGGCGGGCGGAAAGAAGACTTTCTTCCGGTATCCATGGACGCCCGGAGTTCGTCCCAGAGCTGCACCCGTATCAGTGTCTGCCAGTATCTCACAAACTGCCGGTAGCGCCGTTTCCGTTCAGTGTCCCGGTTACGGAGCAGGACCTTCAGGCTGGAGAGGGTTGTGGTATCAGGCCGCCCGGTATCTTTTTCGGAACGAAGGAGTGTCCGCTCCCGTAACAGGATGGTGGTAATATGATCGATCCACACGTCGCAGTCATGGATATCCCCAAGAATTTCCTGCATTTTTTTTACCCGGGCGAGTGGTTTTTTCAGGTTGTTCCGGTAGAGTGTCCCATAGATCTCCATGGTGTACCGGAGTTTTTTTGCGGCAATACGGGTGGCATGGTGCTCTGCAACTGCTTCCGGGTGGAGGACCCAGGGGTCATAGGAAAGAAGGGTTGAAAGCCGTTTCCGGATACGGAGAGCTGCTACCGGTGGAATCCCATAGAGAGTGGGTTTCTTCCGGGTTGCCCTGATGTTCGTACCCATGGTCGTGAACACAGACCTCATCTCATCAGGTACACGGCTTTCCTCAAGTCTTAAAATGGCTGACAGGACACGTTTCTGGTATAAACTCCGTTCTTTCTGCAATGCCAGAAGCAGGAACCGGATGGCAGGTTCCAGTGACGGTTGATGAGATGGTGTCATTTTTTTCTGCAGGCCGGGACCCTTTTGGATTTTTTTTAAGGATTTTACCAGAAAGGCGATCTGGACATCCGCGTCCCGTGCCGTACCCAGAGCCCGGGTGATCCTGGTAATCTCCTGCATCCATTTCATGTATTGTTTATCCGGAAAGCAGGTCCGAAACAGGGGGAGTGCAGCACGGAGCCTCCGGGATGCCACCCGCATGCGGTGGATATACTCGATGTCCTGTGCTTCCTTCACACCTGCAATTTCACCGGTAAATGCATCAAGGAGGCCGGGCAGTTTCTGCATGCCGTACCAGCACAATCCGTTGTGAGGGATTGTGACCTTACGGGGTACGGTCATACCATAATCCCCGGTGATCCACCATCCATGTCTGGACATTCATCGGTTCCGTATCCGTCGCGGAATGGGAACGGCAGTATGTTCCATCAGCCTGCATGTACCGGAGCTTGACCGTATCATGCAATTGTTCCGGCAGGATTTTTGCAACAATGGCATCCCTGATAACCGGGTCCTCTATGGGGAACAGAACCTCTACCCGGCGATCGAGATTTCGCGGCATCAGGTCGGCACTGCCTAAAAAGATCTCGTCATCTCCCCCGTTATGGAAATAATAGATCCGGGCATGTTCAAGGAACCTCCCGACAATAGAACTGACCGTGATATTCTCGCTGACACCGGGGATACCGGGACAAAGACAACAGATCCCGCGTACCTGCAGTTCCACCTTTACCCCGGCCTGTGATGCCCGGTACAACGCGTCAATGCAGAGCGGGTCGACCAGGGCATTCATCTTGAAGATGAGATGACCGTTCCCGTTCTTTGTATTGTTTTCAATTTCCCGGCCAATCCGATCGATGATTCCGTTTCGTAATGATACCGGTGCCACGAGCAGTTTCTGGTATTTGTCAATGCGTGCATAGCCGGTGAGAAAATTGAACAGGTTGGCAACATCCTCCCCCATAGCACGGTCCGCTGTCAGAAATCCGAAATCCGTATAGATCCGGCTTGTCGTGGCATTGTAATTGCCGGTTCCCATATGGACATACCTGCGGATCCCCTCTTTTTCCCGACGGACAACCATGCAGAGCTTGGCATGGACCTTGAGGCCGACCACACCATAGACGACATGGACACCTTCATGTTCAAGCGCCCGGGCCCAGCCGATATTGTTCTCTTCGTCAAACCGGGCCTTGAGCTCTATTAAGGCTGCAACGTCTTTCCCGTTCTCCCGTGCTTCCATGAGGGCTTTGACGATCGGGGAATTGGAGCCCACGCGGTAGAGGGTAATCTTGATGGCAAGGACGTCAGGATCATGGGCAGCCTGCCGGAGGAAATTTACTACGGGCATAAAACTGTCATACGGGTGATAGAGAAGGATATCGTGCCTGCGGATAGCAGAGAAAATATCCTTTCCTTCGCCAAGATCATCGTGAACTGAGGGGAGGAACGGGATATCCTTGAGATCGGGACGATCGAGTGACATGAGTTGCATCAGGTCAGCCATGCCAATCGGGTGACCTACCCGGTAGATCAAATCGGGAGTGACACCCAACTTCTTCTCAAACATGTGGCAGATGTTGTCGCGCGCAGAGCATTCCATCTCAATCCGGACAGGTCTGCCCCGTGCGCGCTGCTCCATGATCTCTTCGACGGTTGTGATGAGATCCGACGCATCATCAACTTCGATCTCAAGATCTGCATCTCTTGTGATCCTGAACGGATAAG
>JBAVWM010000023.1:0-8490 GCA_049697815.1 Methanoregula sp.
ACTTTTGTCTTGTTGATGAATTATAAATAGATATCTGCCGGGTGCAGGAGGCGTCCTTTTCCGAAATTATTTGACAACACTTCTGAATAACGATGTGCGCAAATTATCGAATCGGGATATCGAGAGGATCATCCGGTAATGGGCAAGGGAAAAACCCGGTGTCGGTATCGCTTGTGGTTTCCAGGTTACCCGACAAAGAGTGTATCAGCACATCGCCCCCGCATCAACTGCTTTTTAGAAATTATCAAGAAAAAAAATCTAAAAAATTCCTCACCCGCTCTGCGGAATCCCCGCGAGTGACCGGATCATCTTCTGGGTTTCCTCTGGAGTGCCGGTCGTATTGACCTGGTACACGGTTGTCCGGTTCAGCAGCTCGGAAACATACCGGTTCCGTATCCGCGTTTTGAAGGCATTGTGGACCAGGAGGTGCGGATTGAAATAATTGTTCTCGACAAAGAGTTTCAGCCCGGTATCCGGGTCGAGCGTACGCGAGATAGTACTGTTTGCAGAATCGCGTTTCAGGACAATGATCGTCTTCAGGGTCGTCATCGGCAGGATCCTCCCCTTGCCAATAACCCACCGGATATCCGCAACCGCCCGCCCGTTGTGATCGAATTCCCCCTCCGGCACAAGCCCGCCGAACTCTTTCCAGATCGTTCCCAGGTCTTCGCCGATATAAAAGTTCTTCTCGGAACTGTACGCAAGGATATCCGGCCCGTATACCCGCGAGAAGAACCAGTCATCTGCCACGATCCGGGTATGCGGGTTCTGTAACAACCCGTATGTCTGCGTTGTCTTCCCGGCCCTGGGCGCCCCGATTATACTGAGGCCTTTTCCCCCAATATCCACGCAGGAACCGTGCACGGAGAAGATCCCGTGATGGTCTTCAAGGATGTCCCCGGCAAGACTGAGCGCGATGGACTTGATCCAGCCATAGTAGGAAAAATTGAAGAGGAACGCGGTCCGCGACAGGGGATCGAACAGGACAGTGTCCTGCGCGTAGGCCGCATTTTTAAAAATGAGGAGCCTCCCGTGGGAGCGGATATTCTGGGATATGGAATAAAAATTATTCTCCCACGTATCCTTGGTGGCATGATCGTCCGTCATCAGCTTGATGCAGCAGCCGTACAGGTCGGACTTGATCTCGTACCGGACCTGTGGCTGGTGCTCCTCCATGAGACGCTCTTTCTCATCGGTTGATATCAGGGTGATCGTGTAGCCCATTTTTATCGCATGAAGGTTCGCTGGTATGCAATATCAAGAATCCCCTGGCATGGGATCAGCCTCCCCTCCTGCCCCGGGCATGTCCCTCAAGGGCCGGAAGGGACGATCCCGGTTTCCGTATCACGCATGCCGGCTCCCGGGATCCCTGCAGCACCTGAACCCGTTTTTCGGCACCGTGATCTCAAACCGTGCACCGCTGCCGTGTTTCCCGGTCTCATGGATAGATATACCGGTAATGGCGAGGATCTCCCGGGCCAAAAAGAGCCCAAAACCGGTGTTTTTCCCAAACCCCTTCCTGAAGATATTCTGCTTTACGTCAAGGGGGATCCCGACCCCGTTGTCTTCAACGGTAATTTGCAGGTCATCGCCTTTCGGTTCGCACCGGACGGTAATCCGGGATACCCGTTCACCATGCACGATCGCATTGGAAAAAAGATTTGCAAATACTTTTTCGAGCATCGGATCCGCAAAGATCTCGGTGCCGGTGCACGAGCTGGAAAAGAGGATATCCCCGGGTTTGTTCTTTGCAAAGATATCGTCAAGACTGAACCATCCGGGCGCCACAACCCCGAGTTCCTGGTATTCCTTCGAGAACTCGATCTGTCGCCCGATGGTCGCAGCCGCAGCATCGATCTTCTGCAGGAAATCACTGATGACGGGATCAGGGTTCTTCATCATTGCCAGATGGGCATATCCCCGGAGGACCGTGAGCTGGTTTGCCACATCGTGGCGGGTGACACTGTTTAAGAGGCTGAGTTTCCTGTTGGCCTCTTTGAGCGCATCTTCCTTCCGTCTGAGGTGCGTAACATCGTGAACGATTCCTTCAACCCCGAGCACATGACCCTGGGAATCGAAGAAGTAATGGCTGCTTGCAATAACAGGGAACCGGTGCCCTTTACGGTCCTTGAAAACAAGGGGGTATTCATATACCGATCCCTCCCTGGCAAGGACTGCAAGGAATTTTTTCCGCTCCAGCGGATCGGCATAGAGCGTCTGGTCCAGGTTAAGGCCTGTCATCTCCGCTGCAGAACTGTACCCGGCACGTTTTGCACCCGCAGGACTGATCATGGTAATCTTCCCCTCCATGTCTGTCCGGTAGAGCATGTCCTGCACATGGTCGATAATAGAGCGGTACTGGCGTTCACGGGAACGGAGATCTCTCTCTGCCCGCCTTTTGTTGACCGCCTGCCGGACCTTCTGCACCAGTTCCCCAAACCGGGCCTGGGGATCCCCGTCTTTCCGGAGGTAAAAATCAGCACCGTTGTTCAGGGCTTCGATGACCACGTCCTCCCGGCCCCTCCCGGTAAAGAGGATAAACGGGATGTCCTGATCACGCTGCCGGATTGATTGTAACAGGCTGATCCCATCTATCTCCGGCATCAGGTAATCGGCAATGATGGCATCATACGGTGTTTTTGAGATTTGCACGAGGGCGTCCTTTGCCGATTCTGCCGTATCAACCCTGAACTCTCCGGTCTGCTCAAGGAAAATCCGGCAAAGCTCAAGCAGGTCCGGTTCATCATCAACGTGCAGGACTGAGATCATTACCATAGCCTGTATGCGATCAGGCATAACTTTTTGCTTTGATGATAGTTGTGCCGTTTGGATCGTTATGGTAAGATTTTTTCCGGGCTTACACAAGTATTTGCAGAAAAAATAACATCTCCAATTGTGACTGACCTTTTATGTTCAAACCCGGGGGTGGAAATTTTCCTTAGGATTATACCTTTTTTTGTATGTGTGGTTCAAACCATTTTGATACATAGTCTCGTATTCGATTGTTTGCGGTTTCCTCATCTGACTTAGAGGTAATATCTATTGACATCGCACAAATTAAGGATTCAAAGGTTTCCGCTTGCAGGTGTCGACTTACTGTTTCTCCTTTTCCCAGTAAGAAACAATCTTGTGGAATATTGAAAAAAGAAAAAATTTCTGCAAGTTTCACTTTTTCCTCAAGTTCTTTTTTTGCATCGGTAATTTCTTTTGGGGTTTCATACCCATTTTTTTTCACTAACTCGATTAAAATGGTTTTAAGTATTGCATCCCCTTGTGTTCGATAACTTTCTTGGGACTCACAAACTATTTTTTTATCGTATTTCTCTTTTGCATAACTTTTCGTTGTAAATGCTTGAACTAACTTATTTTTATCTTTAAAATCGTAATCAATCTTCTTCTCAATTTGTTCAATTTTCCTAATCTCTAACATTTGTTCCTTCTTCTATTATCTTTAAACAGTCTTAAACAGTCCCAGCAGTAGTTGACCTTTTTGTTCAAAATCTATAATAACTACATATCCTGCTTAGTTCTTCTCATCGCTGCATTCCCGACGGACCCACCGGACGTTGCCGGGGATTATCCTGCACCTGAGCGTTTTTATTAACCGGCATACCAACCGGAGTACAATTCACGGAGGTTCCTTACGCTGACCCACACGGGAACATTTTCTCTGGATTCTCTCCATGCTTCCTGGCCGGAACCCGGGATGATACCGGCTGCCGCGCAGTGGATTATTGTCAGGCAGGACGGCATCTGCATTATTCCCGGTGCTCACCCCAGTGTTTTATATCCGGAAGACCCGCGGTCTTCAGGAATCCCTCTTGAACGGTACCAGTATCTTGGTGAGCGGGGAAAAGTTCCGTATTACGCCGGGGAGATTGGCAACGATACACCCCTCCCGGAAGGAATGGAGTATGCCGGTATCCGGGATCTTTTCGGTCTGGTCCCCGATGAAGAACTTGCCCTTGCAGCATTTGCGGCAGGAATTATCCGGTTTGACCGGACAACCCGTTTTTGCGGCAGGTGCGGCCATGAGACCCGCCAGCTCAGGACCGAACGGGCAAAGCAGTGCGATACCTGCGGCCTTGTTACCTATCCCCGGCTCTCCCCGGCCATCATCGTGCTGGTGCAGCGGGAAGACCGGGTCCTCCTCGCCCGTTCGCCGCGGTTCCCACCCGGGATGTTCGGCCTTGTTGCCGGATTTGTGGAGCCCGGCGAGAACCTTGAGCATGCCATTGTGCGCGAGCTCCGGGAAGAGACCGGGATTTTTGTGAAAAATATCCGCTATTTCGGCAGCGAGCCATGGCCATTCCCGGACTCGCTCATGGTGGGTTTTACCGCTGATTTTGCAGGAGGGGAACTGGTTGTTGACAAGCACGAGATCGAATCAGCGTTCTGGTTCGACCGGCACCATCTCCCCCGCATCCCGGAAAAACTGAGCATTTCCCGGGCGCTGATCGACTGGTGGATGGAACAGGGGCGCAAGCGAGACCGCAGGGGACATCACCCTGCGGCAGATCGCCTGCCTTCCCCTGTACCCCCCGGCCATGCATGATAACACTCCCGCTCCGGTTTTGATTTTTCCCGTTTTTCCCGCTACAAAGAAGCGCCGTTTTTCTGCCGTCCGACCGGAAGTGCTTTAAAAGAGTATAATACATCATATATTCAGGTATATAATAGGATAGGATCCATACCCTGCGAGAGATTGAGATGAATGCTCCCCTGTCAGACGGAAATGAAAATGTCGTTGACATATTCATTTTAAGCGCGAATTCCCCGCTGTCTTCCCAACTGGAAAAACAACTCAGGGACGAAGGATACTATGTTTCCCTTTTTTCTGATGGCACTCAACTTCTTGAAACCCTCCGGAACGGGAAACCCAACCTGCTCATGTGCGATACAACCGTACCCGATGCCGATGCGTTCGAGGTATGCAGGCAGATAAAAACGGACGATTATCTCTGGAACATCCCGGTGCTCATCATCACCGCTGCATCCGACCTTGGCGATCTCCTGCGGGTTCTCGACTGCAATGCGGACAATTTTATCGCTCATCCGTTCGATCCCTCCTACCTTCTCTCGCTTATCGAAGGGACCCTCACGATACCGGTTGAACGCCCGACTTCTGACCAGATCAAAACGCAGTTCAGGATCAAGCATGAGGACGAGGTTTTTGTCATCACCGCCGATCGCCGCAAACTCCTTGAATTGCTCCTGTCCTCCTTCGAGATTGCTATTAGTAAATCAACAGACCTGTCCCGGGCACAGGAAAATATCCAGTATCTTGGCACCACGACAAGAAAACTGGAAGAGAACATCCATGAAAATACCCGGGTCATCGGCATCATCAACGAGACCCTGAAGACAAAAGAGCAAAAACTGGCGGAATTAACCGGCCAGCTCTCTGACCGGGAAAATGTGATCAGGGAAAAAATCGCAACTATTGATCAGGTATCCCGGGATCTAACAGATGAAAAATCCGCCCATGCAGAGGCCCAAAGCAAAATCGAGCAGATTTTAAAGGAAACGGATGAATCAACGGCAGCTCATCAGGCTACCATCGACCAGATGCAGCGGCAGGTATCCGACCTGTCCTCTGAACTGGCTAGCGCGAAAGCATCGTTGGAACATGCAAACGGGGAGCTGGCCAGAGAATTCAGCCAGCGGCAGAAAACCGAGACCGAACTCAGCACAACCGCCACGCAGAAAGAGCAGGCAGAGACAGCCCTCGCGAGCCTCAATGCAGAATTTGAGCAGCTGAAGATCAATTTTGGTGCAGAAACGAAACGGGCAGAGGAAGCTCTCCAGGACCTGAATACCGTACAGCTTGCAAAAACCCAGTCCGAGCAGGACCTGACGGGGATCATCAACGACCTGAAAACCACTGCCAACGAGCAGGCTGCCGCACTTGCCCGTCTCAAAGAGGAACAGGAAACGGAGCTAACCCGTCTCAAAGAGGAACAGGAAACAGAGCTAACCCGGCTCAAAGAGGAACGGGAAACAGAGCTAACCCGTCTCAAAGAGGAACAGGAAACAGAGCTAACCCGTCTCAAAGAAGAACAGGAAACGAAGCTTGCCTGTCTCAAAGAGGAACGGGAAACAGAGCTTGCCTGTCTCAAAGAAGAACAGGAAAAAGAGCTTACCCGTCTCAAAGAGGAACTGGCATCGGAGCACGCCCGGCTCCGGCAGACTGAAGAGAACCTGACTATCGTGACGGCAGCAAAAGAAAAGTCGGAAGCATGGCTTCAGGACACTATCGATGCAGGGCAAAAGGATCTTGTCAGCCTGCAAACCCAGCTTGATACTGCCCGGTCCCTGCTTGAAGAAAAAGAACAGGCAATGAACACCCTCACCTATGAATCTGCAGCAGTCAGTTCAGCCAGGGAGTCCGCAGAGCAGGAGCTTGCGTCCGTATCCCGCGTTCTTGCGGAGACAAACACCGCTCTTACCGGAAAGAAAAAGGACATCCTTGAGCTGGAGGCCCGTCTCAATACTGCCCGATCCCAGGTTGAAGAAAAGGAACAGGCGATTACAACCCTGAGCGCTGAAATCGCAACACTGCGTACCTCCCAGAAGGCCGCGGAGCAGGAGCTTACGTCCGTATCCCGTGTTCTTGCGGAGAAGAATACCGCACTTGAAGCAGGAACACAAAATATCGCCTCCCACAAAGAAAATCTCGCACGGGTCTCTCAGGAGAAGAGGAAAGCCGACGCACGGGTAGAATCGCTTTCGCTGTCACTGAAGGAATTGCAGGACCAGCTGGGGCAGGAAAAGAGCCGGTACCGTCTCAACGAAGAACGGATGAGCGCGCTCATCCTGCAGCGCGACCAGGAACTCTCAGAGCTCCGCCAGGTTCATGAAGAAGCCCGGACTGCCGTTTCATCGCATGAGACCTCGCTTAATCAGATGACACAGGATCTCGACGCTGCGGTCTCTGCCAGAACGGAACTTGAAGGGAAACTGCAGCTCGCGGAAGAGAAGATCCACCAGATCAGCCAGGATCTGGAGAGCGAATCCGGAGGCCGCGCTGAGGAGAAGCAGAAACTCACAACCCTTGCCGATCAGCTGGAACGGGTAAAATCCAGTCTTGAACAGGAGACCCTCCGCCGGGAGGAATCGGAAGACCAGCTCAGGGAAGCATTGTCCCAACAACAGCAGATGGAGCAGGACCTTGAACGGTTTGTATCGGAGACAAAAACCCTCCATGCCGATCTTACTGCCGAGCGCAGGAAGGAAGAGGCTGCAAAGAAACAGATCCGTTCTCTTGAAGAGCAGGTATCTGCCCTGAGCCGGGTAAAGCTTAAGGCCGAACAGACTGCAGCGGACCTGAAGGCAGAGATCGATCAGGCCGGAATTTCCCTTGCCAATAAACCGGAAACCCCTATGACAGACAGTGAACCGCCTTCGGCAGATGCCGGAAAAAAACAGCAGCCGGGGCCGGCCCTGTTCTTTGGGGTGAAAAAGGAAGCAGAAATCATTAAAAAGCGTTCCCTCATCGTGAGAGGTACCACGATCCCGGCCGAGATCCGTCCCCTCCCCCGCTCGATGGTAGCGATCGATCCGGTGAAGGCATCAGAACCCGAAAGGTCGCAGATCACAAGTGTCGAGGACCTGTTCGAAGATGCTGAAGATGACGGGAAACAGCCAGCCGGAGAACCCGTGGTATCGATCATCCAGGAACCGGCAAGCGAACCGGTACGGGACGTCCTGCCGGATACGATCCCCGATGGTTCTGAGGATCAGGAAAGCTTTTTTGAAGACCGGGAATCCTCCGTCCCCGATTCCGGGAACACTTTCAATGAGGATGAGACGGATGGTGAGGATTCCATTTCTGATGACAGCAACGCAGCTCCGGTTTCCGGGCAGAATATCACGCTGAACCGTACGCAATGGCTCGACCTGCTCAAATGGTCGTACCATTGCGATGCGCTCAGCCCGGACCAGCGTATGCAGATCATCCGGCTGGGCCGGCTGATCCAGAAAGGGCGAAAACTTACCCGCAGGCAGGATGAGCAGGTCCTGGAACTGGTTGCGCTTGTCCAGGCGCTTGGGTATCGTATTCCCTGATGTCCAACACTTCGTTTTTTCATGGTCGGATCCGACGCGACAGGGTTCTGTGGGCATTATAGTCCGGATGAAAAAGAAAAAAATCCGGTTTTCTCCAGAGTAAAAAAATTATCCCTTCTGGCCCTGTCGGTTGCGGAATAATCCATAGGAAAACCGCAGGACAAACCCGATCACGAGCACCGATGCGGAGGCAAGGATGATCGTGAGCCACTGCTGGGCAGAGAGGGGGACGGTGGCAAACAAGGCACCACCATACTGGACAATGGCGACCTGGACTGCGACCACGATCCCCATGACAATAAAGAAGGTCGGGTTACCGGCAAAAAACCGTGGCATCTTCCCGTCCAGTGCCCGGCAGTTGATCCCGTTCCAGACCGCTGCCATGATGAAGCCGGCAAAGAAGACCGTTCCCACCTCTTCCGG
>JBAVWM010000024.1:0-2259 GCA_049697815.1 Methanoregula sp.
GGCCTTGAGCGTTTGTTCCCCGGACGGGCACGGTTCCGGCTCCCTACGCCGGGAACGTCCGGAAAAGCCCCCGAAACGTCAACCGTCTACGAGAGGATGCGGCTCGTGCTCGAGAATCTCGGCCCCACGTTTGTGAAATTCGGGCAGATCATGAGCACGAGAACGGAACTGCTGCCGCCGGAGTTGATCGACGAGCTCAAGAAACTGCAGGACCATGCAAAACCCGTCCCCTTCTCGGAAATCCATGCAATACTCCAGGAGAACTGCCCGGATTTTAATCTCTGGTTCAGCAGTATCGAGGAGATCCCGGTAGCATCCGCGTCGATCGCACAGGTCCACCGTGCCTTCCTCACCGATGGCACCCCGGTGGCAATCAAGGTCCAGCGCCCGGGCATCGGCGAGATCATCGAGACCGATCTCGGCATCCTGCAGTCGATGGCCGGACGCATCGAAGTCGTATTTCCCGAGACCCGGCTGTACAACCCGACCGGCATGGTCGACGATTTCTCCCACCAGATTGTAAAAGAGCTCGATTTCACCCGGGACAGCCGCAACGCGGACCGGATGGCACGAAACTTCAAGGATGTGCCGGGCATCCGTTTCCCGAAGATCTACTGGGAGTTCACGTCGCCCAAGGTCATGGTCATGGAATTTGTCGAGGGGGTACGGATCGATAATCCTGAAGCTATCGTGGAGCTTGGCCTTGACCCGCACGAGATTGGCGTCCGGGGGTTCCAGGCCTACCTCAAGATGATCTTCGAAGATGGGTTTTTCCACGGCGACCCCCACCCGGGCAACCTGCTCGTCACAAAAGAAGGGGACATTGTCTTCCTGGACTTCGGGATCGTCGGCATCCTGCGGCCGGAGAAGCGGCAGAACTTCATCAACCTCCTCTTCGCGCTCATGAATGACGATATCGAACTGATGCTGCGGTCCCTCGAGGGGTTCGGCATTGTGATTGCGGAAGAGAACCGCGAGCCGCTCCGGGACGACCTGTACATCATGATGCATGACTTCGGCAGCGGTGAGAACCAGGTAGGGCAGCTGAACTTCCGCCTTGTGGTCACCGAGCTCACCGAATCGATGCGGCGTTACCAGCTCAAGGTGCCGATGAGCCTGATGCTCCTCTTGAAAGTCTTTATCATGGTGCTCGACATCGGCGTGCGGCTCGACCCGAAGTTCAACTTTGGCAGGGAGATCACCCCGTACCTCACCAAGCTCGCAGACACCAACACCCTCTCTGCGGGCTATATCAAGCGGGCATCCATGACGCTCCTCGACTCGGCCGACGCCATCCTCGATATGCCCCGCAACCTCAACCTGATGCTGCGGCGGCTGTCCACGGGGACGTTCAAGCTCGAGGTCGTGGATACGGACATCCAGAAGGTCCAGATGGCGCTTGACAAGGCAAGCGACAAGATCATGATCGGCATGGTCGTTGCCTCGCTTGTGGTGGGGTCTTCGCTCGTACTGCAGGCAAGCCCCTTCGAGCTGCCTAAGGAAGTCGGCTGGCTTGCGATTCTCGGGTATACCGCGGCAGTGCTCGTCGGGTTCTATGCGATCTACCACGTGATCTTCCTGAGGTTCCGCATGGAGCGGTAGGCCGGCCACTCTTGTTTTACTAGTAACAAACCCTCTTAATGCATTCCTTCAAACCATCGGATATTGCGAGTGTGACCCCTCTCTACCCCGGAGGGGGAAGCAGCCCAAAGGGTGAATCCCCCTGATCCCCTGTTTCAGGCGGGGATTTTCAATAACCTTCTGAGGCACTATCACACTTGCGCCCCGTCCCCCCCCATGGGGAACTGGTGGCGCAAAAGGGGGTCATCATGAAAGATTTCAGAGATCTTCAATCCCGGACGCATGCCGTTCTTACCACGTTCCACTGCCGGACCTTCTCCGCAAACGACAGTGCTGCATGTGCCGGGCTCGTGGAAGGGAGGGTAACCGAAGGAATGCCATGAACCACCGTGAAGCGGTGGTAAAGGCGGCTGGCTGTACTGCCGTTCAGGGCTACGAGCCGGACCGACGGGTGAGCCCGGACAAAGCCCGCGATATCGTTGGGTACGGGATTCCGGATCCGGCTGTCGGCGCTCCCCTCTCTCCTGCACCCCCGGACCACGTCCCAGAGTGCAATCCTCTCCTGCGTGAGGCGCAGGGTGCGTTCAGGGTAGGAAAGGGCTGCCGGGATCGCGAAGAGCTCCTCCATGACTGCCCAGAACCGGTTCTTCGGGTTCCCGTAGTATTCTTTGCGTTCAA
>JBAVWM010000025.1:0-3921 GCA_049697815.1 Methanoregula sp.
GCACTCAATGTCATCGACCTCACCAAGAGGACCGTAGCAGTCAACCTCGCAGGTATCGAGGAAGCATTAAAAACGGGAAAATTCGGCGGCAAGTCGAACCAGATCCTCGGCCGCAGCATGAGCTGCAGCGTTGTCAAGGACTGTGACGCCCTCTCGGCCAAGATCAAGGACATGGTCCAGGTCACCGACGGCGACAACACCAAGATCACCAAGGTCGGCGGCGGCAAGATGATCCTCGTCGAGGTCCCGACATCCCGTCTGGATGCAGCAGCAACCTACGATGCAGCATCGACTGCCGTTGCAGCGGCCACCACCTACGCACTGGTTGACCAGTACAAGGTTGGCATGTTCGACGGTTCCTACGTCAAGAGTGCAGTCTGGGGTACCTACCCGCAGACCATGAGCATGGACGGCGGCAACATCGTCACGATCATGTCCATCCCGCAGAACAACGAAGGTCTTGGCTATGCACTCAGGAACATCCCGGCAAACCATGCGGCGATGATGACCCACCGGAATGCAATGCAGGGTGCAGCGCTCTGTTCAACCTTTGAACAGGCCGGCGAGTTCGAGATGGGCATGGCAATCGGCCCGTTCGAGCGTGCCCAGCTCCTGCTCTATGCATACCAGGGACTCAACGCAAACAACCTGGTCTATGACCTCGTAAAGGCAAACGGCAAGACCGGTACCATCGGTACTGTCGTGCAGAGCCTTGTCGAAAAGGCCATTGAGGACAAGGTCATCAAGGCAGGCAAGAAGGGCAAGAGCGGCTACATCTTCTACGAAACCAAGGACCCCATGATGTGGAATGCGTATGCATCCGCAGGAACCCTTGCAGCAACCATGGTCAACTGTGGTGCCGGCCGTTTCGCACAGGCTGTTTCCGCAACCCTGCTCTACTTCAACGATCTGCTCGAGCACGAGACCGGCCTCCCCGGCTCCGACTTCGGTCGTACCATGGGTGTCGCAGTCGGGTTCTCCTTCTTCAGCCACTCGATCTACGGTGGCGGCGGCCCCGGCGGATTCAACGGTAACCACGTCGTTACCCGTCACGCAGCCGGTGTCGGTATGCCCTGTATCGTTGCAGCCTGCTGTCTCGATGCAGGTACCCAGATGTTCGGCCCCGAGGCAACCTCGAAGATCTACCAGGACACCTTCGGCCAGCTCGATGCATTCAAGAAGCCGATCCAGGCAGTTGCAAAGGGCATTTAAGCCCACGTTGGATACGAATGACCGAAGCCACGTTCCCCCAATGCAGGATTGCAACCGAGCGGTTCCTGAACCCAGAGACAACAGAATGCCTGTTGAATAAGCTGATAGAAGTCCCCGGTATCAGGCGGATGGTCCTCAACGGACCACGCCTTCCTGCTACCGTCACGTACGGACCCGCCAAGGGATTGGCCAATCCTCATACCATGAGGCAGACCATCCATGTCGGTGACCAGGAGGTGCCCCTCCAGATCCACGTAGGGACTGTTCTGCTCGAGCTGGAGAGCCGCGAGATTATCCCTGCATTGCAAGCCGCGTGCGAAGCGGTTTTTACGAACTTTTCTTTCCGCATCCAGGAAGGACGGTTCATGAAGACCGAGCCATCACTTGTCGATTACTGCAAGTATGGCCCGGACGCGGACAAAGATATCATCGGGATGGCTGATCCCAGCAGTAAATCAAAACCCATAATCCTTCAGGGACATAAATAATCATGCCGATTGGACGAGTAACCCAGGTTGTTGACTGCCGCGAGGCGATGGGCATGGGTAAAGGAGGCGGCATTGCCCAGCGGGGCACCATCTCCGAATGCCGGTACCCGGATGTCATCGTGGTCGGGATGTCTCCCGGACGCCGCCACGTGACTAAGCCGGTGTGCGATATCACCTCTGGCCTCCGACAACAGGGCGTTGAATACAGTATCAGCACGCTGGTACTGTATGCAGGCAGCGGCGTGCCTCCGGACGCACCTAAAATTGCCGGTGGCGTTCTCGGCGCTTCCATGGGACTTACCGATAAGGAGATCGCACAGATCGAGAAACATAAAGTTGCCATCCTTCATCACGGGAACGTACGTTCCCACGTGGTGCACAAGGTGAGGTTTATTCTTTCAGCCTGTGATGTGAAGGCAGTTGTTGTTTCCCAGTGCCCGATTGATTACGAGGACCTCGCAAAGGAGGGCGTGAAGACATCCGTCGTGATGCCGCCCGCTGACCGGATCCGAACGAAAGGTACGGTGATGGCCATTGTGAGCGGTGTGACCCGTGGTCAGACCCCCACGCGCGAGAAGATGGCAGAAGTCATTTCGTCAGTAATGAGAATTGTGAAACATAAGGAAAAATTGGAGTGATAAAACAATGGCATATAAACCCCAGTTTGGTCCAGGCCAGACGCAGATTGCCGAGAACCGGCGCAAGCAGATGGACCCGAACCACAAGCTCGCAAAGCTCCGGGATATCTCGGACAAGGACATTGTCCTCGTCATGGGACACCGTGCACCCGGCTCAGCCTACAAGAGTGCACACCCACCGCTCGCAGAGCAGCAGGAACCTGCCTGCCCAATCCGCAAGCTGGTAACCCCGACCGACGGCGCAAAGGCCGGCGACCGCGTGCGCTACATCCAGTTCACCGACTCGATGTACAACGCCCCCTGCCAGCCCTACCAGAGAAGCTACCTTGAGGCATACCGCTTCCGCGGCATTGACCCGGGTACCCTCTCAGGCCGTCAGATTATCGAGTGCCGCGAACGCGACCTCGAGAAATATGCAAAGGAACTCGTCGGCACCGAACTCTTCGATGCAGCACTCACCGGTATCCGTGGCTGCACGGTGCACGGGCACTCCCTCCGTCTCGATGAGAACGGCATGATGTTCGACATGCTCCAGCGCTTTGTCATCGACAAGAAATCCGGCCAGATCAAGTACATCAAGGACCAGGTCGGTGTACCCCTTGACAGCGAAGTCAAGGTCGGCAAGGCACAGGACGCAAAGTGGCTCAAGGCAAACACCACCATGTACCACTCTGTATGTGGCACGGGATTCCGTGAAGACGCCGAGGCTGTTGAATACATCCAGCGCATCCATGAACTGAGAGTCAAATACGGATTCATGCCCAAGGAGGCCTGATTATGGCAAAAGCAGCAAAAATCGAAAGGACCCAGAAGCTCTTCCTGAAGGCAATGAAGACGAAGTTTGCGGAAGACCCGGCGGCAATGTCCACCGTCTATCTGCGCAAGGGCCTTGAGCAGTCCCCGAGAAAGATGGAGTTCCTCAAAGCCGGTAAGAAGGCCGAGATGGACCGCGGCATCTCCATGTACGACCCCAAGCGCTGCCACTGCGGCGGTATCCCGCTCGGCCAGCGCCAGCTGACAACCTACGAAGTCAGCGGAACCGGTGTCTTCGTGGAAGGCGATGACCTCCACTTCGTCAACAACGCTGCAATGCAGCAGATGTGGGACGACATCCGCAGGACCATCATCGTCGGCCTCGACCTCGCCCACGGCACCTTACAGAAGCGCCTTGGCAAGGAAGTCACCCCTGAGACCATCAACGAGTACCTCCACGTGCTGAACCACGCCATGCCCGGCGCAGCCGTTGTCCAGGAACACATGGTCGAGACTCACCCGTCACTCGTGGATGACTGTTACGTCAAGGTCTTCACGGGCGACGACGAGATGACAGACGACCTCGAGCCCCAGTTCGTCCTGAACGTCGACAAGCTCTTCCCGGCAAAGCAGGCAGCACAGCTAAAGGCAGCCGTCGGCAAGTCGATGTGGCAGGCAGTGCACATCCCCACAACCGTCAGCAGGACCTGCGATGGCGGAACCACCTCCCGGTGGTCTGCAATGCAGATCGGTATGTCCTTCATCGGCGCATACAAGATGTGCGCAGGTGAGGCAGCAGTCGCTGACCTCGCATTCGCCGCAAAGCACGC
>JBAVWM010000026.1:0-3889 GCA_049697815.1 Methanoregula sp.
ATCCCGAAAAAGTTCAAGGTAAAAGTCGTAGAACGCAAGGAAAAACTCAAATTCGCGAATATGGATGGCGACGAGCGGGAGCTCCTCGCGTTCCGGGGAAAACTTGAGGTTATCCAGGAAGTTGAAACCTATATGCTCGATCAGTTGAAAGTATTTGTTGAGAGATAATTTTTACTTTTTATCCTTTTTCTGGAGAATCCTGCAGCATTCTCTTAAATTTGCATTCAACCTTGGCACTCCTGTATCTCCCCGTGTGATGAACGCCGCTCCCCGGCGGGGCGCCCCGCGGCGGATCGGGAGGTTTACCTTCAAACGTCCTGCCCCGCTGTGCCCCAAAGGGACCCTGAGGCGGGGAGCCTTATCGTATTAAACTTAAACAAGGTCCTGAATGAGAAAGCGGCAGCACTTCACGTTCATGGCCAAGACCCAAAACCGGTGGCTGTGAAATTTCAGCCAAAACGGGAACATTAAAAGTTACTTTTTCAGCAGCCGCACGAGAAGCGCCTTTTGGGCATGGAGCCGGTTCTCCGCCTCGTCCCAGACAAGGCTCTGGCCGCCTTCCATCACTTCGTCTGCAATCTCCTGGCCGCGGTGCGCCGGCAGGCAGTGCAGGACCCTTGCGTCGGGTGAGGCATGGCGCAGGAGTGGTGCATCAACCGTGTACTGTTTAAAGACCTTCATGCGAATGTCCCGTTCCTCGTCATCGCCCATGGAGATCCAGGTATCGGTGACGATCACGTCCGCATCCTTTACGGCCACTTCCGGTTTCCTGACAAGGGTCACGTGCCCGCCAAGCGCCCGGGCTTTTTTCACGAATACGTCCTCGGGTTCATATCCTTTTGGCGTTGCAACCGTAACATCGTACCCGGTCAGCACCGTAGAGAGGATCAGGGAATTGCAGACATTGTTCCCGTCACCTACCCATGCCACCTTCAGGTCGCTGGTCGAGCCGAAGTGTTCCTTCATGGTCATGATGTCGGCCAGGAGCTGACAGGGATGTTCAAGGTCGGAGAGCCCGTTGATGACCGGGATGGCGGCATACTTTGCAAATTCCTCAATCGTGCTGTGCCGGTAGGCCCGGATCATGATGGCGGAAACATACCGTGATGCCGCACGTGCGGTGTCCCGGATCTCCTCCCCCCTCCAGATCTGCATGTCCCGGGCATTCAGGAAGAGCGCATGCCCGCCAAGCTCGTTCATCCCGACCTCGAACGAAATATGCGTGCGGGTTGACGCCTTCTCAAAGATCATGGCAAGCGTCTTTCCGGCCAGGAGACCGTGGGGCACGCCGGCTTTTTTCTGCCGTTTCAGTTTCTCGGCATCGGCAATAATTCCCTCAAGTTCAATTTTGCTGATATCGAGAATCGAGATAAAGTCCTTTTTCATCATAGCTCCTTCATGTGGGCGATGCGCCGGTCCAGCAGCGCACGGGTGCCGATATCCCGCCGGTACCGTACTGCTCCCCTGACACCCGATGCTGCCTGCTCTGCATTCCGTTCAGCCTCCTCAAGTGTCTCCCCCGTACCGACATACGCGAGCGTCCGCGAGGTCTGGGTCACCAGGGAGCCGGATGCACTCTTCTCCACATTCGCGTAATAGAGAAGGGCCTGATGGTTCGCGGGAAGGGTGATGGGATCGCCGGCATGGGGGGTATCCGGGTATCCTTTCGGAACAAGGTATTTGCAGACCGTTGCCAGCGGTTCAAAGCTCACGTGCGACAATGCGAGCGAGCCTTCGGCGATCCTGCTGACGATCTCCGGCAGGTCCGAAGACAGGAGGGAAAGGACATTCATTGCCTCCGGATCGCCAAACCGGGCATTGAACTCGATCACCTTGGGACCTTGTGCGGTATTCATGAACTGGCCATAGAGGATTCCCTTGTAGGGACTCCCCCCGCGTTCCATGGCAGCGACAACCGACTGCATGATGGCAAGTGCCTTCCGCTTATCCGACTCCTTCACGAACGGGAGCATGTGATCCGGCATCGAGTAGGATCCCATCCCCCCGGTATTCGGGCCGGTGTCACTCTCGAAAGCCCGCTTGTGGTCCTGGACAAGGGGCATCGGGACCAGGTGATTTCCGTCAACAAAGGCCTGCAGGGTGAACTCTTCTCCCATCAGCCGTTCTTCCAGCACCACGTTGCCGTTCAGGGATCTGGCGTATGCAATCGCGCCGGCGCGGTCCACCTGTTCACCCATGATGCGGACGCCTTTTCCCCCGGTAAGGCCTATCGGCTTGACGACAAGGTCGCCATCATAGCCTTCGATGAAACGGGCAGCATCCGCAGCTGAATGGAATACCCGGTACAGCGGGCAGCCGTCCAGATGGTTATGATCCATCATCTCCCGGCAGAACGCCTTGTCGGTTTCCAGGCGCGCTGCTGCCCGTGTCGGGCCGATGCACGGGATGCCGGCAGATGCGAGAGCATCCACAATGCCTGCCTCAAGGGGGGCTTCAGGCCCGATGAAAGCATATGCTGCCCCGGCTTCCCTTGCAAAACCGACTACGCTTTTAATATCGGTCTCCTTGCAGAGATGGACTTTTTTTGCCAGTGCATCAATGCCGGGATTGCGCCGGGCCATCACGGAATAGATCTCAGTCTTTGTATTGCGACCGAGGGCAGCAGCTATCGCATGCTCGCGTCCTCCCCCGCCCACAACGAGTATCTTCATCATCCCTCTTATTGGACGTATCCCCTAAAAATCCCTGCTCTTGAAGAGGTCGCTGACACGGACGAGAGGGATGACCTCTGCGCCGTGCTCCGCGAGCATCTTTTCGGCCCCCTGTTCGCGGTCAACAACCGTGACAACGCAGTCAGCCCGTGCCCCGGCTGCCCTGAGCGCCTCAATACCGTAGAGCGCCGATCCCCCCGAGGTAGTGACATCCTCGATCAGCAGAACGTTTTTCCCCCGTACATTGCCGATGATGAGGTCTTTTTTACCATGCCCTTTTTCCGATGAACGGATGATCGCATAGGGTTTCCCGCTCACCAGGGATACGGCAACTGCGAGAGGGACACCCCCGACAGCCACCCCGGCAACGACATCGAACGTGCAGGTCTCTGCAACCCGGGAGGCCACAGCAGACAGAAGATCCGGATGCGTGACTGCCGATTTCACATCGATATAATAGGTGCTCTTCGCACCGGATGCAAGGGTGAATTCCCCGAATTCAATTGCCTTGTACCTGACCAGTAACTCCGCAAGGGTAGCTGTCACCATGGAACCTCCTTGACCTTGAACATGTAACCGATAATGTTGGTTGCCCGGTGCAGGACCGGCGTAATAATAAGGATGGCAATAAATACAGGCAGCGTGACATTGGCAAAAAGCCATGCGGGATCCCCGATGAGCAGGAGGAGGAACGCTCCTGCGACAAGATCGTACATGTCGGCAACCGGCCATTTTGCGCCCCTCTCCTTTCCGAGCCTGCGTTTGAAGAAGCTCTTGACCAGGTCCCCGAGGAGTGCGCCGGTGGCCAGCAGGGTGACGGACCGGAGGGTATGGTGCGGCAGGCTGGCAGGCGGGAACTGGCCTGCAAGCCAGATCAGGACAAGCCCGGTGATGATGCCGGCAAGGATCCCGACGATCAGGCCCCGGTAGGTCTTTCCATCCCCGAAAATACGGTTACCGTCGGAATAATTCTTCTTAAAATCGATGGGAGTACCTCCCCCTGCCAGCGCTGCAACCGGGTTCGGGATATAGGCAGGAAGCATGATCCAGATCGCCCAGATCAATGGTATTATCAGAAAGTCAATGCTAATAATAGTGTACTCCAATACCTGTAATAAAGATCAGGCGCAAACATTAAGGTTACTCAACTATCTGAAATTCTTATTATCCAAGGGTGTACATCGATGCTGATAAAAACAACCCGCAGTCTTTGCCCT